>CALJYC010000188.1 GCA_937984275.1 uncultured bacterium
TCCCTTGATGGGAGGCGAGGGCGTTCACCCGCCTGCCGATGCCTGTGATTTTGCCCGCTTCTGCTCGCAGCTCGACTTCTACGCTCTCACCGATCACGCCGAAGCGCTCAACCCGCGAACCTGGGAGATGAGCAGGGACTCGGTGCGTCAGTGCAACGCGGTGACCGCCGGGAGCGAGCAGCCGGATACGATCGCATTCACCGGCTACGAGTGGACGCAGGTCGGCCTCACGCCTGAAGCCCACTACGGCCACAAAAACGTCATCTTCAAATACGACGCCGACGACGAGCTCCCGGCTCGCCCAATCTCCGCTCCGGGCATCACCGCACGGGCATTCTCGAAGCTCAGCGCGCTCTGGCCGCTCCTGACATTGCCGGCGCGCGCGTTTCCCAACCAACAGGGCTACCTCGACTTCGCTCGCCACATCCGTGAGAACGGCCGTTACCCGGTTTGCCCCGAGGGCTATGCCAGCACGGATCTTCCGCCCACCTGTCGCGAGCGAGCGGCCAGCCCCGATGTTCTCTTCGAGAAGCTCAACGACTGGGGTCTCGACACCCTCGTGATTCCGCATGGCACCACCTGGGGCTTCTACACACCGCTCGGCTACACCTGGGACAAGCAGCTCCGCGCCGACCTCGACGACGCGAACCTGCAGCGCCTGGTCGAGGTGTACTCGGGACACGGCAACTCCGAAGAGTATCGAAGCTTCCGGTCCGCCAACTTCACCGAAGACGGGATGGAATGCCCCGAGCCCACCGACGACTACGAAGCCTGCTGCTGGCGCGCTGGCGAGGTCATCCGTGAGCGCTGTGACGACCCGGCGTCGGATCTCTGCCAGCAACGCGTCGAAAAGGCGAGGGCGGACTACCTCCGTGTGGCGCTCGCCGGGCACGTGACGCTTCCCGGAGAGGATGTTCCGGACTGGAACGACTGCGGGCAGTGCACTGACTGCTATCTGCCTGCGTACCAGTACCGGCCGGCGGGTTCGGTGCAGTACATGATGGCCAAGGGCGACTTCGAAAATCCAGAAGAGCCGCGGCACGCGACCCTGGGCTTCATCGCGTCGAGCGACAATCACAGCGCGCGTCCGGGCACGGGCTACAAGGAGTTCGCGCGCCTGCAGATGACGGACGCGCGCGGGGCGCCTAGCGAATCCTGGCGCAAGTCGATGTTCGGCGATCGCGGCCAGCCCGAGCCCGAGTCGACCACGTATACGATCGAGACCCTGATGGAGCGGCCACCGTTCGAGTTGATGTGGATGGAGCGGCAGGCGTCGTTCTTCATCACGGGCGGGCTCGTGGCGGTGCACGCGACCGAGCGCACGCGTGAGGCGATTTGGGACGCGATGCAGACCCGTAACGTGTACGGCACGTCCGGCGACCGCATCCTGCTCTGGTTCGACATGAAGAACGGACCTGATGGCGTTCTCCCAATGGGCAGTGAGCTCGCATTCACCGGCACGCCGAAGTTCGAGGTGCGTGCCGCGGGCTCGTTCGAGCAGAAGCCCGGTTGCCCCCCGGACGTGATTCAGTCCGTCGGGGAGGAGCGTCTCGAGCGAATCTGCGCGGGCGAATGCTACAACCCCGGCGACCGTAGGCGTCGCATCAGCCGGGTCGAAGTGATCCGCATCCAGCGCCAACAGAGCGAGGACGAGCCGGTCGCTGACCTCATCGAGGATCCCTGGAAGACGATTCCCTGTCCGGAGGGGCCAGAGCTGTGTGTCGTCGAATTCGAAGACCCCTCGTACGGGGAGCTCGGCCGAGACCTCTTGTACTACGTTCGCGCCATCCAGGAGCCGACCCCGACCGTCAATGGTGGCGGCCTTCGATGCCGGGGCGGCGAGTGCGAGCCCTGCTACGGCAACTTCCGGACCTCCGGCGACGACGACTGCCTGGTCGATACCGAGGAGCGCGCCTGGTCCTCCCCGATTTTCCTGCAGGCCGGCCCGCAGCCATGAGCCGACCGTGGCTGCTCGCGGGCGGAATGCTCGTCGGGGCCGCCTTGGCCGTTTTCTACATCGTTCGCGTCCCGGACACTTCCGAGCCGAGCGCCGACGCCGTGGCCTGGGTGAATGACCGTCCGATCTCCCGAGCGTCGTATGAGAATGCGCTGCAGGCCGTGGCTGGCGACCGCAAGGATGGGACGCTCCGCGCAGACGATCGCGAACGGGTGCTCGAGCGCCTGATCGATCAGGAGCTGCTGATCGATCGCGCAATCGAGCTCGGGCTCCACGAGCGCGACCCGCAGATTCGAAATCAGTTGGCGACGGCGATGATCGATTTCCTGGTGCGCCGCGCTGAGGACGAAGCGGGCGCGGCGGACGAGGCGGAGCTCCGCGCGTTCTACGTAGAGCAGCAGTTCCGCTTCGAGCGCAGCCCGCAGTATCGCGTCGCTGTCGAGGGTGGGGCGGTGCCGCTGCCCGACGGACTGCTCCTCGCCAAAGAGATCGAGCAGCGCCTCGGCCCGAGCGCAGCTCGAAAACTGACCGAGCTCGAGGCCGGTGGGTCGGCGGTCATCGGTGAGGGCGAACGACAGTACACCGTTCGTCTCCTCGAACGGCGTGACGGGGTGCTCGTGCCGTTCGACGAAGCGCGTGACGCGGTCGAGGCGGCCTATCTACGCAACCGCAGCGACACCGCGGTGCGAGAGTTTCTCGACGTCGCTCGCCAGCGCACCGACATTCGCATGGAGGCGGCGCCGTGAAGCGCCTCGCGCTCCCTGCTCTGCTCCTCGGCTTGCTGATTCCCGCGTCCGCGCTCGCACATCAGAAGAGCGTCTCGTATTCGAAGTGGACCCTGGTTGATGACGGGGCGATCGCCGAGGTCAAGGTTCGCTGGCTCGAGCTGACCTCGCTTCGAGTGGTTCAGGATGCGACGCCCGGAGCCTACGAACGCTCCGGGGTGCTCCCGTATCTTCAGACCAAGCTGTTCCTCGAATCGGAGGCCGGCCCCTGCGAAGCGGTTCCGTCGAGCACGACCTGGCTCCCGGCTGAACGCGGCTGGCTCCGCGTCGAATGGCGCGTCCGTTGCGGTTCCCCGCCGAGGAGCCTCC
>CALJYC010000189.1 GCA_937984275.1 uncultured bacterium
AGACACCTTTTTCAAAGGGCTCATACTCGGCACGTCACACACGCCACCCGTGCGTCGACTTCTACATAGGAGAACGGCTCGCGATGGGCAGCACAGCGATTGGGCGGGAGGCTAGCCGTGGGGAGGCGTAAGGGGACGGCCGAGCGGGCCCCGATCGCGAGCACGCCCGTCGCTAGCCGTTCTCCGGTGGGACAGTTGCGGTATTGTTCTTTGCCGTAGCATACTATACATCTATTCAGTGCCTCGAAGTCGCAGCAACCCCCCTAACCGCTTCGAAGCCGCCCACATCGAGTGGGAGGGCGTGCCCCCTCCGGCTGATCTGCGTGTGCACGAAGAGCATGCCAAGAGCGCGCTCTCCGAGAACAAGAGTCCGGACATCGGTTTTCGGTGGAGTGTGAATCCGTACCGGGGGTGCTTTCATGGGTGCGCGTATTGCTATGCGCGGCCGACGCATCCGTATCTCGGGTTTGGCGCGGGCACCGACTTCGAGCGGCAGATCGTCGTGAAGGTCAACGTCGTCGAGCGCTTGCGGGCGGCGTTTCAAAAGAGGTCTTGGCGGCGAGAACTCATCGCGTTTTCTGGAAACACGGATTGCTACCAACCGATCGAAGCCCACTACGAGCTCACCCGTGGATGCCTCGAACTTTGTGCGGACTATTCGAACCCGGTCGCGATCATTACCAAGGGAAAGCTCGTGCGTCGGGATGTCGATGTGCTGCAAGAGCTGCACCGCAGCGCCGGTTGCAACGTAGCCGTGAGCATCCCATTCGCGAACGATGATCATGCGCGCGCAATCGAGCCATTCGCAAGCCCCCCAAGCAAACGCTTCGAAACCCTTCGCGTGCTCTCGGACGCCGGGATCACCACATCGGTGGCGGTGGCGCCGATCATTCCGGGTCTCAACGACGATCAGATCCCAGAGATCCTGAAGCGCGCGCAGGAGGCGGGCGCGGTCAGCGCGTTCAACGTTCTGCTTCGACTCCCGCTCGAGGTAGGTCCAATCTTCGAAGCACGTTTGGCGGAAGCGTTTCCGTTGCGGCACGGCAAAGTGATGAGTGCGATTCGCGATGTGCGTGGCCGGCAGAAGAATGACGGTCGGTTCGGTTCCCGCATGGTCGGCCAAGGCGCGCGTTGGGCCGCCGTCGAGCAGCTCTTCGCAACACACTGCGACCGCCTGGGACTCGAGCGTCACGCCGGAGAATCACCGCCCGAACCCCCGCCAAGCCAGGAATCCCCCATGGGACGGCAGCTGCCTCTCCTCTTCTGACTCTGGCCCGCAGATTGCAGAGATCTTCTCTACAGCCGCGACGCCTTGCGGTCTTTTCGGAGATAACATCAGTGATTACAATGAGTTATATGGTGTCGCAAAGTTCGGACGACTTGTCATCTCGTGACATAGTGTCAACACTGCCTGTCAGAGAGTCCCGCATGACCGAATCAAGCGAAATCTCGGTGCTCGTCGTCGATGACGAGGCACCCAACATCGACTCCCTTCGGCGGATCTTCGAACGGGAGGGGTTCACCGTGCTCACCGCAACGAGCGGGAGAAAGGCGCTTGATTTGTGCCGGCACCATCCGGTGCACGTGGTGGTCAGTGACTTGATGATGCCTGGCATGAACGGCATCGAGCTCGTCAAAGCGCTGAAGACCGTGGTCCCGGACGCTGAGGTCGTGTTGATGACCGCGTTTGGCACCGTTGAAAAGGCGGTCGAAGCCATGCGAGCAGGGGCCTACGACTTCGTCGAGAAACCCCTAAAGCGGTTGCAGATGGTCAAGACCGTTCGCAAGGCAGCGGAGCGCCATCAGCTCGTAGTTGAGAACAAAGACCTCAGGCAACAACTCTCGCAGCTCAGCGACCGAAGCATCGTCGGCTCTGCGGCGTCGCTTCGGAGCGCACTCGAGATCGCGACGCAAGCAGCACCGTCGTCGGCCAACGTGTTGATCCTCGGAGAGAGTGGGACGGGCAAGGAGCTGCTCGCGCGTTTCATTCACGAGCGGAGCGGGAGGAACAAGTTCGTCGGCGTCAACCTCTCTGCCCTCCCCGAAACGATCGTGGAATCGGAGCTTTTCGGCCACGAAAAGGGCGCATTTACCGGTGCGATCGCGCGACGCGCCGGCCGTATCGCAGAAGCCGAAGGCGGCACGCTGTTCCTCGATGAGATCGGCGAGCTGTCAGCCACGGTTCAGGTGAAGCTGCTTCGGGTTCTGCAGGAGGGCGAGTACCAGCCGGTCGGCGGGCAAACCAAGAAGGCGGACTTCCGGCTGATCGCCGCGACGAATCGTGACCTTCACGCCGCGGTGGAAGCTGGAGAGTTTCGCGAGGATCTATACTACCGGCTCAACGTGATCGCGCTCACCAGCCCGCCGCTGCGCGCGCGACGCGAAGACATTCCGTTGCTGACCGAGCACTTCGTCGAAACCTACTGCGCGAAAAACGACAAAGAGCCGTTGGCCGTCGACCGCGACGCCATTCAACAACTCATCGCGTATGACTGGCCGGGAAACGTCCGAGAGCTTCAAAACGTGATCGAACGTGCGGTCGTTCTGAACAAGAGCGGCGTCATCAAGCTCGCGGATCTACCCGACCCCGTCGCTCGTGCAGAACCCGAGATCGATGCCTTCAGTTTCCCGGTCGGGACACCGTTGAGCGAGGTCGAGCGACGCGTGATCCAAGGCACGCTGAAACACACGTCCGGCGACAAACAACTCGCGGCGCAACTCCTCGGAATTTCAGCACGTACGATCTATCGCAAGCTCGGCGCCGAGAAGGGCGACGAGGCTGCCTGAACGGCCGAGCCCCCTCGGGTGCCATTTTGTCAATTGGTACGGATCAAGTCCGCCACGTTGTCCACCCGCGCGGGCCTCGATTGCGCTCGGGGTTCTGAAATTATTAGTGTTTTCGCCCGGGCGATTCGGCACGGGGGTTGCTCTAGTAACCCTCAGTGGCAACTCCGCGCGAAAGACGGTTCTCGACTGCGATCATCCTCGCAACGCTCGCCGTGTGCGCTTTCTTCCTGGCGCAAGGAACGACCCGGGTGTTGGCGTCGGAATTGCTCGCGAGCGATCCCGCGGCGGCAAAGCCCGCCGGCAGGCTGCCCGCGACGACCAAGGCAACGTTCCTGCGTACGCGAGACCCCGCGATCATTCTCCGGAGAAACATCTTTGATTCGGCGCGCGGCGATCTGACCGCCGAGCCACTTCCCGAGGTGGCCGTCGGTCTCGATGGTCAGCCCATCGAAGAGTGGGATCCCAGCCAGCCAGCGCCGACCTGCACCGGCAAGTTGCGGCTCGTCGGCTCCATGATGAGCCCCGGCTACCCGGAGTGGTCCGTCGCCGCGATCGCCGGGACGAGCGACGGGAGGACGATGCTGTACCGCGAGGGCTCGAACGTAGACGGCTCTCGCGTGTTGGCGGTCCACTCGTCGAGCGTCGTGGTGAGCGGTTCGAGCGGCGCGTGCCAACTGCTGATGTTCGACGAAGAAGAGGGAGCCGTGGCCCGTGCGCCGGCACGGCCCGCGCCCGCCACAACCAAGCCAGGCGACCCACGCAACGCGGGCCTCAGCGCGCAAGAGCTCGACGACGGCATTGAAAAGATCAGTGATACCAAATTCAACATCCAACGCAGCTTGGTCGACAAAGCCCTCGCGAATCAGGGAAGCCTGATGAAGACGGCGCGGGTCATTCCGCATGACGAGGATGGTCGCGTCGTCGGGGTCAAGCTCTACGGCATTCGCCGAACCAGCTTGCTCGGTCGTCTCGGAATTCGAAACGGCGACATGCTGCGCACGATCAATGGGTTCGACATGACGAGCCCAGACACCGCACTCGAAGCGTATTCGCGACTGCGAAGCGCGGACAAGCTCACGCTCGCGGTCAAGCGGCAGAACAACGAAATGACCATCGAGTACAACGTTGAATGAGACGCCACCCAGGGAATTCAGTCGGGGAATGAATCGTGACTTCTAGAAAACAGCTCATTTGCTTGGTCGTTGGCTCGCTATTGCTAGGCGCGGGACACAGCGCGATCGCCCAACAAGACGAGGCCAAACCAAAGACCCCGCCCACACGGCTTCCCAGCTCGCCTGTGCCTCTGCGACCGGCGCCCAAAACCGATCCCAAAGCCACGCCAGACGCACCAGACGCACCAGACGCAGATCAAGAGCTCGAGAACGAGCTGCCGCAGTTCGAAACCGGGGTCGAATTCAAGCCGATGTCTCCGCGCACCCGGGTGACGTTCAACCTCGAGGAAGCGGAGCTCACCGATTTGGTTCGGTTGATCTCGAACATGACCGGGCGTCGCTTCATCCTGCCGACGAAACTTCGCGCGCTCAAGGCAACGGTATTCGCGCCGACTAAGGTGACAGTGGCGGAGGCATACCAAGCGTTCTTGTCCGTGTTGGAGATCAACGGATTGACGGTCGTGCCTGCGGGCCGGTACCTAAAGATCGTCGAGGCAACGGGCATCGAGCGGAAAACCATTCCGATTTACGAGGACGGAAGTCCCATCCCGGCCTCGGACCGCTACATCACGCACCTCCACCACTTGGAGCACACGTCCGCCGAGGATGTCACCACCTTGCTCGCGCGCTTCCAATCCAAGACGGGAAACATCACCTCGTACGGCCCGACCAACATGTTGATCATCACGGAGACCGGCGCCCAGGTCCGACGCATGCTCCGTCTGATCGCCGCAATCGACCTTCCCCGCAGCGGCACGCAAACGTGGATCGAGCCCATTCACCACGCCAACGCCTCGGAGCTCGCCGAGAGGCTATTGGAGATTTTTGCGGTCGCTACGGGGCCCTCCAAAGGCAAACCAGCCGCGCGGTCGACCCCGAAGAAAGGCACAGCGGCGGCAGCGAAATTGATTGGCGCCGTAGGAGCAGAGCCGACCATCCGGAACATCATCGCAGACGAGCGTACGAACTCGCTGATCATCATCGCGACGGAGCGCGCTTATCTGCGAATCCTCGAGATGATCCGGCAGCTGGACGTGCCGCTCGAGGGCGAGGGTCGCATTCACGTGCACTACGTCCAGCACGGCGCCGCGGCGGACATCGCGGCCGCGCTCACCGCACTCGTTGGGGCCGCGAGCCCACGGCCAACTTCCGCCGCCGCCAGAGGGCAGGCAGCGCGTGCCACCGCGGGGCGAGCCGCCACGGCGTCGCTCTTCGAGGGGGCGATCGCGGTTACGGCATACGAACCATCCAATGCGCTCCTCATCACGTCGTCGCTTCACGACTACAGTTCGCTGAAGCGCGTGATCGAACGTCTCGATGCCCCGCGGAAGCAGGTGTTCATCGAGGCGGTCGTCATGGAGCTCGGGGTCGAGCGATCGTCGGACCTCGGCTTTGCGTTCCATGGAGGCGCGGGGGACTTTCCGACAGATGGTTCGCTCTCCCTGTTCGGTTTCAACGCTCCGTCGTCCATCGACATCACTCAAAACAACCTCACCGGCTTGGCACTTGGCGTTCGAGGGCCAACGATCGAGAACTCACAACAGCTTGTCGGATTCTCCGTTCCCGGCTTCGGCGTGGTGGTGACCGCGCTGGCGTCTTCCGGTGACGCCGACGTGCTCTCGACACCACACATCATCGCCATTGACAACACCGAAGCGGAGATCAGCGTTGGTGAGAACATCCCGCTGCAGACCAACGGCGTTGCGCCCGGCACGTTTGCGGGTGCAGGCAGCTTGGGCGCGTTGGCTCAAGCGGGTGCGGGCGGGCAGGACCTGGGTAACCTCGCGGGCCTGGCCGGTGGGCTCGGAAGCGTCGCCCGTCAGGACGTCGGCACCACCATTCGCGTGGTCCCGCACATCAACGCAAACAACGAAGTTCGGCTCGAGATCGAAGAGGAAATCTCCGAGCAGGGGGCGACCTCCGGCACATTGGGCGTCGTCTCGATCAACCGCCGCACCGCGCGAACGGAGGTCATGGTGCGCGACCAGCAGACGATCGTCATCGGCGGCCTGATGCGTGACGCAATTCAAAACAAGGAAGACAAGGTTCCGGTACTCGGCGACATCCCAATCTTGGGTGCCCTCTTCCGCAAAACCAGCAAGACCAAGCGCAAGACGAACCTGCTGCTCATCCTCACCCCGTACATCATCCGTGACCCGGGAGACCTGCGAGAGATCTTCGAGCGAAAGATGCAAGAGCGGCAGCAGATGATCGACCGCTACTTCGTGTTCGGTGAAGATAAATTCGAGCCACATATCGACTACTCTCGAACACGAGGCCTCGTTTCGGAGATCGTCAACGAGATCGACGGCGTAGAAGAAGAGATCCTGCTCGCGCAGGCGGCGGAGCTCGAGCCCCCACCCGACCACGTTCCGCGCGCACCGATTGGCGCATATGCTCCGTTCGAGCCTGTAGTGGAAGAGACGTTCGTGATCGGGCCCAACGGCATCGAATCACCCGAAGTCATCGAGCCCGACTCTGCCGAGGCCGTCCCACCGACCGCAGCCGACGTGCAGGAAGGCGGCAGCGCCCCGCCACCGCCAATCGAAGAGCCTGCACATGGCGCCGAGCCAGAGGCACCGGCAGAGCCAGGCACGCCAGCCGAACCAGAGGAGCCGGTCACCCCCGAGGGTCCGGACGAGGTCATCGGGCCAGACGAGCCGGCGCCCGGTCCCGTGGAGACGGCCGACGCGGAGGAGCCCACAGAGACTCCTCCCGCCGACGCGTCCGAAGAGGCGCCGCGGCCCACGAATCAAGGAACGGCGAGCCCTGAAGAATGAGCTTCGAGCAGCGCTACATCGGTGAAATCCTGGTCCGGCGCGGCGCGCTCGAACCGGACAGGCTCGAGGACGCGCTCGAAACGGCAGCGGACCGCGCAATCGATCTCCGGGACTTCTTGGTCGCCACGCACGCCGTCGAGGATGACAAGGTCGTCCGGGCGCTGGCGGACGAGGTCGGCATGGAGTTCGTCGAGAAGATCGCCACGGACCTGATTCCAGAAGAGCTCATCGACGCAGTTCCGATCAACTTCGCGCGCCAGAACCGCGTGCTCCCCTTGACTCAATCCGACGACAGCGTCCGCGTCGCCGTCGCCAACCCGTTGGACCCGTTTCCTATAGACGACCTCCGAATCCTTTTGGCGAAGACGATCATCCCGGTCGCGGCTTCGGAAGAAACGATCGACGATGCCATCAACCGCGTCTACGAACGCAAAGACGAAACCGCGCTCGCCGAGGCGAAAGAAGGTGAGGAGGTCGAAGAGCTCCGTGACCTGATCGACATGACCGATGAAGCGCCTGTCATTCGCTGGGTCAACAACCTCTTCTACACCGCCGTCAAAGAGCGCGCGTCTGATATTCACATCGAGCCAACGGACGAAAAAGTCATCGTGCGGTATCGAGTCGACGGGCGACTCATTCCTCGCAAGGAGGCCAATCGTGGCTTCCTGTCGTCGATCGTGAGTCGTGTGAAGATTGAGGCCGGCCTCAATATCGCCGAAAAGCGCCTTCCTCAAGATGGGCGCATCACGAAGAAGATCGCCGGCAAGGTGGTCGACGTTCGTGTCTCGACGATCCCCACAGCCAAGGGTGAGCGCGTCGTCATGCGTCTGCTCGACAAGGAACAGGTCCTCCTCAGCCTGATCGACTTGGGTTTCGCTAGGCAGGAGCTCGATCAACTCGAGCGGCTGATCAGACGACCCAACGGCATCATTCTCGTCACCGGCCCGACCGGCTCCGGTAAGACGACCACACTCTACGGCTGCCTGAACACCATCAACACGCCTGAGAAGAACATCCTCACCGCCGAGGATCCGGTGGAGTACGAGCTACGCGGCATCGGCCAGATGCAGGTCCAGCCGAAGATCGGTCTCACGTTTGCGTCAGGCTTGAGGAGCTTCCTTCGTCAGGACCCGGACGTGATCATGGTCGGTGAAATTCGTGACCACGAAACGGCGGAGATCGCGATTCACGCATCGCTGACCGGTCACCTCGTGCTCTCGACCCTGCACACCAATGACGCACCGAGTGCGATCACACGTTTGGTCGACATGGACGTGAAGGCTTATCAGATTTCTTCTTCCGTCCTCGCGGTACTGGCCCAGCGCCTCGTGCGGAAGCTCTGCGATCAGTGCAAGATCCCGTACACGCCCACCGCCCAAGACCTGCGCGAGCTAGGCATCGACTTGGCGATAGCGCAGGAAAAGCTGGCCGAGCTTCAGAGGCTCGCCGCGACCACCGTGATCGGCCGCAACAATCCCGCGACGTTACCCGATCCGGCCGGCACCAACTCGGGAAAGCTGACCTTCTACCATCATGCTGGCTGCGACGCGTGTGGCAACACCGGCTACCGCGGCCGAATCGGAATCTTCGAGCTCATGATGATCGACGAACCCGTGCGCCGCGAAATCCTAAACAACAGCGACGCGAAGACCATCCAGCGCGTCGCACAACAGCAGGGAATGCGTCTCCTACGCGAAGACGGCGCACGCCAGGTCGTGGCGGGCATCAGCAGCGTCGAAGAAGTGCTCGCCGCAACCCAAGCCGCCGAGGTCTAAGCCATGGCGGTCTACGCGTACAAGGGCATCGATGCACGGGGCAAATCGGTCAAGGGGACCCGCGACGCGGACAGCCCAAAAGCGCTACGCACTGTCCTCAAACGGGACGGGGTCCTGGCGACGGAGATCCTCGAACAGTCCGAGGCGGCGAGAAAAGCGGGCCGCGACATCGACTTTGGCCGGATGTTTCGACGTGTCTCGCCGATGGACGTGGCAATCGCCACTCGACAGCTCTCCGTGCTTCTCCGTTCCGGTGTCCCGTTAGTCGAAGCCTTGAGCGCATTGATCGAGCAGCTCGACCAGCCGGAGCTGAAGACCGCATTCACTGAAACTCGCAATCAGGTCAACGAGGGCAGCACCCTGGCGGACGCGCTCAAAGCGCATCCCAAGATCTTCCTCACCCTCTACGTCAACATGGTTGCCGCAGGCGAAGCGTCGGGCACGCTCGAAGAAGTGCTCGGACGGCTCGCCGATTTCTTGGACGACCAGACCAGGCTACAGAGCAAGGTTCGTGGCGCCCTCGCCTACCCAATAGTAATGGCGGTGGTCGTGGTCCTCATCCTCTTCTTGATGATGTCGGTGGTCGTGCCGAAGGTCACTGCGATCTTCCAAAACTTCAACCAAACCCTCCCCTGGTACACCAGCCTGCTGATCTGGGTCAGCAATGTCTTCAGCAACTACTGGTGGCTTCTGGCGGCGCTCATCGGTGGCGGCATCTATTGGTTTCGGCGCTGGCAGGCGACCGAAGAAGGTCGCAGGAAGTGGGATCTCTTTGTGCTCGAGGTCCCATTGTTTGGGCCTTTGCTCATCATGGTCGCCGTGTCCCGGTTTGCTCGGACGCTGGCGACGCTGCTGGCGAGTGGTGTCCCCGTGCTCACGGCGATGGACATTACACGCAACGTGCTCGGAAACACGGAGCTCATGCGAGTCGTCGAGGAGGCGCGCGCGAGCGTCCGCGAAGGCGAAGGCATTGCCAAGCCCCTCCGGCAGGCGGGCCGGTTCCCGCCTATCGTGACCCACATGATCGCAGTGGGTGAACGTACGGGACAGCTAGAGGAAATGCTCATGCACGTAGCCGACGCCTACGATCAGCAGATCGAGGTGCGGGTCGGGGTCGTGACCTCAATCCTCGAACCGCTTCTGATCGTGGTGATGGGCGCAGTCGTTGGCGGTATCGCGTTTGCCATTCTCATGCCGCTACTCCAGCTCAATGAGATGATTCAATGAGGAGTGGGCGTGACCCGACGAAGACAAAGAGAACGAATTTCGCTTCCCTGGGAGGGGCGCGGTGGGCGCTGGCGCGGCGTTCTCAGCAACACGCGATGGCAAGCGCTGTTGGGAGTGGTGTTGTTGGTCGTGCTCACGATTGGGTTCACGCGATATGCGCGACATCGAGTCCGGGTGCGCGACACGCAAGTCGCCATCGCTCAGGTGAAGCAGGCCATCGACCGTTTTCGAGCAGACGTGGGCCGATGCCCGAGCTCCAATACGGAGCTCCTTCACCCGCCTCTCTCTCAGAAGCACTACCTCGATTCGATGCCAAAGGACGGCTGGGGGAGGCCTCTCTCGCTCCGCTGTCCGGGCTACTTCGAAGAGGAAGCCGAAGTGATTTCTGCGGGCCCGAGCGGCTCGCTTTTGAAGGACGACAACATTCAATGAAGCGAACGGGAGGCTCCATGCCCAACACAATCGACACACGCCTACAACAGCGACTCGCCCGCCGGAGGCGCCGAGAGGGCATGACGCTCATCGAAATCATGATCGTCATCACTATCTTCGCAATGATTGCGGGCGGCGTTGCGGTCGCTCTGCTGCCTCAGCTAGAAAAGGCGCGAGTCAAGACCACCAAGACCGACGCTCAGGGATTGCGCTCGGCGGTGATGCTTTACGTGGCCGACAACCCCAGAGGGTGTCCGACCGTCGAAGAACTGGTCAGCGAGCGGTATCTCGACGGAAGCCGCAGGACGAGCGACGCATGGGATACCCCATTCCAGATCACCTGCGAAGACGGGGAGATTTCGGTCTTCTCGGCAGGACCCGACCTCGAGTTCAATACGGAAGACGACATCTAACAGCGCATGCTTCAACGCGTCCCATCCCGAGCGAACGGCGCTTTCACCCTCATCGAGGTGATTCTGGTGGTTGCGATCATTGCGGTCGTCATCACTGGGGCGACATTTGGCTTGGGCGCGATCACGCGAACAAGACTGCGATCGTCGGCTTTCAAGGTGGCGAGCGCAGCGCGATTCGCCTACAGCCGGTCTCTTACCCAGGGGACGACGACGCGCCTGGTGTTCGATTTCGAGAAGGACACGATGGCCGTGGAGGAAACCGACACGCCGGTGACGCTCGCCACCGAAGCACAGCTCGAGTCGGATGCAGGACAAGCGGTCGATCCGTGGGACCTCGCGAGGGCCCGACTGGAGAAGCCTTTGAGTCCCGTTCAACCGACCTCACCGTTCCAGCCGATCGCAAACCAACGCGGCAAGGTGCTGGAGCGATACACCGCTCAACCAGTCGGCGATGCCATGTCGATACTCGGGTTGATCACGCCGCACGAGACGGACAAGCGAACCGATGGGGAGGGGTCGGTCTATTTCTTCCCCGGTGGTCTCACGGAGCACGCAGTCATCCAGCTGAGCGACTCGAGCGAGACGGTCTACAGCGTCGAGATTCACCCGCTCACGGGCAATGCGCGCATTCACAACTTCGCCTTCGAGCCTCTGGATGAGCTCGACGATGAAGGGGAAGTCGAAGATTCGATATGACCGGGCGTGGCTTCACATTGCTGGAAGTGATGATCGCCGTTGCGATCCTCGGCCTCTCGCTGACCGCAATCTTTTCGAGCGAGGTCGGCGCCGCAAACGTCGCGGCGCGCGCCCGTCGGCAAAACGTCGCAGCGACTCTGGCGCGCTGCAAGATGGGTGAGATCGAGGAGGTCGTTGCGATCGAAGGATTGCCCGCGCTCGAGAAGAAGGACACCGACAGCTGTTGTGAGCACGCCCCGGTCGAGGGCTTCGAGTGCGAATGGCTCGTCGAGCGAATCATCCTCCCGGAGCTCGGCGCCCAAGACGACGAAGACGAGGACGAGGACCCTCGTGACGCCTCGAATCGCCTCCTCACGGAAGCCTCCGAGGAAGTCGACAGCCAAGGTGGCACGCCGCAAGAGGTGATCGCGGGTCAGGCGGGTAACCTCGCAACTCTGGCGTTGCAGCTGGGCTTCCCAATCTTGAAACCCTTCCTCGAAGAGCAGGTGCGAAGAGCCACGGTGACCGTTCGCTGGAAGGAAGGGCCGAAGGAGCGCGGCTTTGACGTCACCCAGTACCTCGTCTCCGATCAGCCTGCGCCTGTGGACGATGCAGAGGTAGAGGACGACCAATGAAACGCGGCTTCACTCTCCTCGAGATCATCCTCGCCGTCTCGGTTCTGGCCCTGGTAGGCACGATGATCTATGGCGGATTCTCCCAGACCGCGCTCAACAAAGCGCGAATCGAAGAGGACGTCGACCACTCGCGCATCATCCACATGGCGCTCGAACGCATGGCTCGAGAGCTCACGATGGCGTTCGTATCGACCCACGTGAACCCGTCACTCGACCTGCGCGTCGTGGAAACCGCCTTCATCGGAAAGGACCACGCCAAAGAAGACCGCATCGACTTCACGTCGTTCTCGCATCGGCGGCTCTACCGAAACGCGCCGGAGTCGGATCAAAACGAGATCAGCTATTTCATCACAGAACACCCAGATGACCCTGGGATGCAGGTCCTTGCTCGCCGCGAACAGAACCGAATCGACGATGACCCACGGCGGGGCGGCAAGTCGCAGATCCTCGTCGAGAACGTGGAAGAGTTCAATCTCGAGTACTTCGATCCCCTTCTGACCGATTGGGTGCAAACCTGGGACACCGAGGATGTGCTTGCGCAACCCAATCGGCTCCCCACCCAAGTGCGAATCCGGTTGGCGGTCAAAGACCCGCGCCGCCGCGGTGAGACGCAGACTTTTGGCACGCGCGTCATGATTCCGCTCACGTACGCCCTAAACCACGCGAACTACAACCCATGAACAGCACCGCCACCAGATCACGACGTAAGGGCTCAGAGGAGGGCGTCGCCCTCATCTTGGCGATTACGACAGTCGCGATTCTCACGGTGATGTTGACAGACATGCACGAAACCACCGGCACGGCCTTTGCGGTATCCTCTTCGCAGAGGGACGCGCTACAGGCCGAGTACATGGCAAAGAGTGCCACCAATCTGACGCGCCTGCTGATCGCGAAAGAGCCCGACATACGACGTTTCGTAGATCCGCTTTATCGTGCCGCGACGGGTCAGCCCGCACCCCAGCTGCCGGTTTGGAACTTCGCCAACGAGATTCTGGCGCCGTTCTGTACGCCCGAAGACCAGCGGGATACCTTGATGCAATTGGGAATCGACTTCGGAGACACGGTGGGCTTCGACGACCTGCCCGGGGAATGCCACGTCCTAGCCGTCAGCGAGAACGGCAAAATCAACGTCAACGACCCGTTGTTCCTCGACGGCGAGCGAGCCCGAAACAACGTCGCAACTCAACTCTTCTCGCTTACCGGCGGACAACTCCCAGAAAGCCCTTACGATGCGTTGTTCACGACAGAAGATGAAACCGGCACCCTGACGACACGCATCGATCTCATCACCGCGGTCATCGACTGGTGGGACCGCGACATTCAGCGCACGGATTTCGATCCTGGCGCGGCCGCCACCCGGACGGGCGGCACCGGCGCGGAAGACGACTCGCTCTATCAGCTGCGCGACGACCCTTACCGCAACAAGAACGCTCCCTTCGACTCGATCCAGGAGCTCCGTTTGGTGCGTGGCTTCACCGATGATTTCTGGGCGACTTTCGTCGAGCCGATCCCCAACGATCCGGCATCCCGTATCATGACGATTTACGCCTCGGGCCTCGTCAACGTCAACGAGGCAAGCCCTCAGGTGCTGCTCGGCAGGATCTGCTCCTACGCCCCGGAGGCCAGCCTCTGCACCGACCCTCTCGAAGGCCTCAAGTTCACACAGATTCTCGGCACGATTCGCCAGCTCATTCCAATCCCCCTGTTCGGTCGCCCGACCGACTTGCTCGACTTCGTCGAGGGCAAGGGAAACCAGAAGTCCCTATACGCAATGCTGACCGGCTTCTTGGGCGAGGAGAGCGAGCTCCTCTTCGTGCCCATCGAGATCCCTGAAGAGCAACGCACGCCTCTCGCTCGCTCTTTCGCGACTTCGGCGCAAATCTTCACCATCGAAGCCACCGGGCTGGTGGGCCGTTCTCAGGTTCGAATCGAGTCTGTCGTCAACTTTCACGCGCGGTGGGTACCACCACCACCCAACAGCGGACGGATGCCAGGGTTGGGCGTCTTCCACTACTATCGGATGAATTGAAATGTCTTTGGTTCTGGGATTAGAAGTCACACCCCGAGTCGTTCGTGGCGCGTTCTTGAGGACGGCGCTTCGCGGCTCCGAAATGGAGCGGTACGCCGAGGCGCCGCTGCCCTACTCTACGGAGTCTGAATCGGAGGAGGGCTTGCTCGGGGCCGCGATCGCACAGGTCGTCAGTCAGGGCGCGCGACCGCCGGACCGTATCATCGCCTCTCTCGGCGGCGAGTCTGCTTCGCTGAGGCTGATCGACCTGCCAGCCGGCGTGGAGAAGAAGGCCGCCGAGGTCTTGCCCGGCGAGCTTGGGGCCCTACTTCCATTCGACGTCGAGGACTCCGTGGTCGACTACCAGGTAGTCGGTCGCGACGAATCGACCATCCAGTTGATGGCCGTGGCTGCTCCTCGCCGAATCGTCGGAGAACGCCTCCGCGAGCTCCAATCAGCCGGTGTCGACCCGAGGGAGCTGGCCGTTGGGGCAGCTTCGTTCGACGGTCTCGGCGCTCTTCTCGGAGAATCCCTCGAAGGCAAGACGGTGCTCGTCATCGACGTAGGCCCGGCGAGCACGGACTTCGCGGTGCTGACCAACGGCCGGTGCACGTTCGCCAGAACGGTCTCTGGCGGATTGGATTTGGTCGAGTCGGGCCAGCGCGCCGTGCTAGGCGCCGCCCTGCAACGCACCTTCGCGAGCTACAGGGCACAACGCTCCGAAGCGCCTTCCCTCATCTTGCTCTCGGGAGAAACCGCTCCGATGGAGAGCGCGCGGCAATGGCTGACCGAGCAGCTCGGAGTGGAGTGCGGGGTGGCCCCACTTCCCTCGGCGCCTGGCACCGACGACGAGATGCTACCGAAGTTCACCAAGGCCGCGGCCCTCGCGGGGCGTGCCATCTCACCGGGGAAGCAGCTCGATCTTCGGCAAGGTGAGTTTGCATCGACAGCAGCCGCGAGCGAGATCCGCAAGCACCTGCGCCTCATCGCGGTTTGTTTCACGGCAGTGGTTCTTTCGTTCGCCATTTCTCTCATCGCCCGCTACCGAGTAGCGCGCGCAGAGCACGAAGGGCTCACGGCAACGCTCGCGGAAGTCAGCAAGGACCTTCTCATCGAGGAGGCCCATAGCGCTCTGCATGCGCGCGAGCTGCTCAGCGCTGGGCCTCGCATCGACGACCCGCTCCCCCGTTTCGATGCCTATGACGTCCTCGAAGCGATTTCGGAGAGCATCCCCACCGACATCCAGCACGACACTCGCCGCTTGCTGATCGAAATCGATGATGATGGTGACAACGGCAGATTCGAGATCCAAGGCACCGTCGGTTCTATCGCTGAGCGAGACCGGCTCGTCGACGCCCTGCAGACTCACTCTTGCTTCGGAGACGCCGAGAAGGGGTCGATCTCAACCGCCGTCGAGGACCGCAAGGACTACAAGTTGGTCGTCAAAGTCAAGTGCGGTGAAGCTGCTTCGCGCACCGGGAAGGAGAAGTAACGTGGCCCTTGCAGACGCACTCGATAACGTACGCAACTGGGCTGACGCGTTGAGCGGTCGCGAGCGTCGGCTGCTGAGTATCATGGCCCTCGTGTTCGTTGCGATCGTGGTCGTGCTGCCGATGTATGTCGCGATTTCGAGTATCTCGGACATCGAAACCGAGAACGCAGAGATCGCGCAGGTCTTGCAGGACATTCATCGCTCGGAGGCGCGCCTGCGACAAGAGAAGGCTGAACGACGCGATGTGGAGCGCCTCTACGATCGCAGGGCCCCATCCTTAGGCGGTTTCCTCGAAGAACGCGCCCAGCAGTACGGGGTGACCGGCCTCGGTATCACCGACCAGCCGAAGCTCGACATCGGTGCATACAGCCGCCGATCGGTGCGCGTCTCGTTGCCCGTCGTCGAACTGCGACCGTTGATTGAGATGCTCGCTGACATCGAGAACAGCTCGTATCCCGTCTCGATCGAGCGTATTCAGATGACCGGCGGTAGAATGCGCACCGGCTATACGGTGAAGTTGGCCGTGAACGCGTACGACCGCGAGGGTCCCGCAGCAACAGCAGAGCAGGAGTAAGACGTGCGACGGATTCCATTCGGGCAAATCTTGAAATGGATGGGATACCCCATGTTCTTCCTTTTGTGCTTTGTCTTCTTTGCGTATCAGACGTTTCCCTATGAACGACTCGCGGCTCGTATCGTGCAAGAGGCGCAGGCGTTGGGCTACGAGATCGAGATCATCGATCTGACGAACTCGGGGCTCACGGGGCTCACCTTCGAGAATCTGCGTTTGGTGCTCCCGTCAGAAGGAGAAGACTCGCCTGCGCTCGACGTCATCGTCGACGAGCTAACCGTGAGCACATCGTTGTTCTCGCTGGTGTCCGACACGAAGTCTTACAGCTTCGATGCAGAGCTCGCCGGAGGAGAAGTGGATGGCGACCTCGTACTCGGACCAGACACCATGGAGGTCGATGCCGAGCTCGACGACATCAACCTCGAGGCGCTCCCCGCCCTCCGGAAGTTCACCAAGGTCCCTCTGGCCGGGACACTGAACGGCGATATCGCAATCGACATGCCGAGCGAGGTCGCGGAGTCGACGGGCAGTATCGAGATCACGATCGAAGACCTAAACATCGGCGACGGCAAGTCGAAGCTAGAGATTCCGGGATGGGGTGGACTGACGCTCGACAGGGCGGATGCCGGGAACCTCGAGCTAGTCGCCACCATCGAAGACGGCTCAGCGAAGATCGAGCGCGCGACGTCTCACGGCAAGGACCTCGAGCTCGACGTTCTTGGTAAGGTGCGGCTCCTGCGCCCACTCAAACGCTCAGAGCTCAATGTGATGCTCCGGGTGAAGATCCAAGATGCTTACAAGGAGCGGAGCGCCAAAGTCGCGACGATGCTCGAGCTGGCGTCGTCAGGGCTGAAGGCTGCGCAGACCGCGGAGGGCGCAATCCAGTACACGGTCGCTGGCTCCTTCGCGGGCCGTTTACGGCCCAGAGGAGCGGGCACACAGCCTTTCGAAGCGCCGAAGTGAAGGTCTCCACTGGACGACGCGGGGGGCTGTGCTTTAGAGAAGGCTCTCACGAGTTGGATTGATGATCGGAAGCGACCCAGAACCGCCTGACGAATTCGATGAGCCGCAAGGCAACGATGTCATCGAAATGAACGAGGAGCCGAGCGGAGGCGACGCCAACGTCGATGCGCTCGCGAGCTCCGCGTCGTCGCTCACGCGCCGTGACCCGCTAGGCGTGTACATGAGGGACGTGCAGCGCTACACGCTGCTGTCCAAAGAAGAGGAACACGAGCTCGCGGTACGGTTCTTCGAAGACGATGATCTCGAGGCGGCCAAGCGGCTGGTGACAGCTAACCTACGGTTGGTGGTCAAGATCGCGTACGACTATCGCCAGGCGTACAAGAACCTTCTCGACCTCGTGCAGGAGGGCAATATCGGCCTCATGCAGGCCGTGAAGAAATACGACCCGTACAAGGGAGTGAAGCTCTCGAGCTATGCGGCGTGGTGGATCCGCGCCTACATGCTTCGATACATTCTAAACAATCACCGCCTCGTGAAGGTGGGCACCACGCAGGCGCAACGGAAGCTGTTCTTCAACCTGCAAAAGGAAAAGGCCAAACTGTCGGCCATGGGAATCGAGCCAACGGCGGAGATCATCGCTGAACGCCTCAACGTTCCCGAGAGAGACGTCGTGTCGATGGACATGCGGCTTGCCGCCGGCGATGCTTCCCTCGATGCGCCGGTCGGAACTTCCGAGGGCCGCTCCGTGGCTCGTGTGGAGCTCCTTCCTTCAGAGGACGTTCGCGTCGACGATACGCTGGCCGAGGCGGAAGTCGGAGACCAGTTCTCTGAGAAGATTCACGAATTTGGAAAGTCACTCGAGAACAAGGAAAAGAAGATCTTCGAAGACCGGCTGGTCGCCGAAGACCCAAAGACCTTGCAGACCCTCGGAGACGAGTTCGGTGTAAGCCGCGAGCGGGTTCGGCAGATCGAGAAGCGTCTCTTGCAGAAGCTCAAGGCGTTCCTTCACAAAGAGCTCGGCGAGACGATCGTCGAAGTATACGAATCTCTGTAGGCAGCCGGCTCGCAGGGCGACTGGGATGTGGTAACGCCCACGGATGTCAGGTCGCCTGTCCGTAGTTGCGACGCCCATCGGATGTCTGGAGGACGTCACGCTGAGGGCGCTGCGCATTCTCCGTGAAGCCGACCTCATCCTCGCGGAGGATACGCGGCACACTCGCACGCTTTGCGCCAAGCATGGCATCGACACGCCCTTGCGCTCGTTTCACGCACACAGCAACGACCACAAGGTGGACCTCATCGTCTCAGAACTGGTCGACGGGGCTCACTACGCGCTAGTCAGCGATGCCGGGACCCCGGTGGTGAGCGATCCGGGGGTCTACCTCGTCTCCCGCGCCGCGGATGCGGGCGTCAACGTGGAGGCGATTCCCGGTCCAAGTGCAGTGTTGGCGGCTCTTTGCGTTGCAGGCCTGCCAGTTCGTCGATTCGTATTCGAAGGATTCCTTCCGCGGGGCGGCGGAGACCGCGCCCGCGCCCTCGAACGAGTCGCACAATCGGCAATCACGGTCGTCCTGTTCGAATCCCCTCATCGCATCCACGCGACACTAGATGATCTGCAACGCGCCCTGGGCGATGACAGGAGAGTCGCGGTGTGCCGAGAGCTTACCAAGATGCATGAACAAACGATTCGCGGCACGGTCGCGGAAGTGCGTCGCGAGCTATCCGATCCAGCCCGGGGGGAGATTACGGTCGTCGTCGAGGGCCGCCCCACCGACGCGCCGGTCGAGGACGTCGACCTCGGAGCGCTGGTCATCGAGTGGAAACGCGAGGGGCTCTCAACGAAGGAAATGACCCAAAAGCTGCAGCGAGACCTCGGGTGGAAACGCAACGCGGCCTACCAAGCCATCCTCGACGCGCTGAAGCCGCAACAGGGCTAGTGCGCCGACGTCGGGAGCGTCATGCAAACACGAAGACTCCCTGCCGTTCCGGCTTCGGTCCAAATGCGCCCGCCCTGTGCTTCGATCACGTTGCGTGCCACCGCAACCTCCAACCCAAGCGCATCCGAGCGCGATAGCGGCTTCTCGAGCCTTTCCACGACGGCCAGCGTGTCGGCCGAGGAATCCTTGAGGGTCGCCATCAGATCGAACTGCACGAAGCCCTTGCCAACCTGATCGCGGCGAGGCGGCGCGACGCGCATGACGATGTCGGTTCCCGACGACCGGATGACCAGTACCGCGAGGCTCACGAGTGAATGAACCGTACGATGGCGGTCCACGAAAATCCGCGGGAGGCCTTCGGAGACTCCGCCGATGACCGACGTGTCCTCGGCGCGCGACCGCACGAACGAAATCGCCTCCGAGATCAGCTCATCCGGTACGACCCACTGCTGTTGCAGCCTGAGTGTCCCTGCCTCGAGCTTGGCTCGGTCGACCACCGTTGAAACAAGCCGTAGCAACCGCTCCGCGCTTGCGCGGATCGTACGGACGCTTCGTTCCTGCTCGGCGTTTAGCTCGCCGTCGACACGACCCAGCAGCATGTCGGAAAAGCCAGTCACCGAGTTGAGGGGATTGCGAAGCTCGTGCCCCAACGCGCCGAGGAAGCGGGCACGTTGGTGCTCTGGCTCCTCGGGCTCCGCCGAGTGAGCGTCGATGGCGTCTTGCATCGAGATCTGCGGCGGCACCTCGGGCTGCAACCGCGCCGGACCTGGCTCACTACGCAGGAGCGGGCCCAGGGATCGGAGGACTCCCGCTCCCACCACGAGGGCTACGCCGAACACCGAGAACGCACCCCAATACGGATGGTCGTCGGCCAACACCATCCAAGAGGCCGCGAAGTAAATCGAGATCGCGACGACGGCCCAGCGCAGCTTGGGAACGGCAGGATTGCGCACTGTGCTCATCGTGCGTCCTGCAGGGGAAGGCGAATCAGGAATCGAGACGGGGCATCGCCGTGATAGAGCGAGCCTTCGTGTCGCGCGATGATTTCGGACGTTACGGCGACCGGCCACCGCCGGATTTCCGTGGCGTCCTCGGATGCCAGCACTTCGGCTGGGGTTGGAAGCGCGTCGAGCATCAGACGATCTGACGGGTCAGCGGTGACCTCGATCGTGACATGATCGCCGGACCGGGAGACGTTCAACGCGATGTCCGCGTCGCGGTGATCGGTCGCGAGGAAATCGGCCAGCACGAGGATCGATCGCCGAAGGCGAGCTTCGTCCACAGCGGTGATGCACGCCTGCTCGGGCAGCGTGCAGCCAGCTGTTCTCTTGCTCGACCAGAGCTGCCCGGCCTCTGCCGCCACCCGTGCCACCAGCTCTCGAACGTCAGCGCGGTCAGCGTCCAAACGCAACTCGCCGTCCGCAAGCTGCGAGAGGTCGAGCGCGGTATCGAGAAGTATTCGCAGCCGTATCCCAGAGGCCCGAATAATCTCCAGATCCTCGCGCTGCGAATCGTTCACCTCGCCATCGATGCCGCTCAGAAGCACGTCCGAGAAACCCAGCACGGCGTTGAGCGGAGTGCGGAACTCGTGGCGAAGCGCCATCAGGTAGTCTACGTCGTCGGGGTCCGACCGCACGGCTTGACCGAGGGCCGCCTCCTCGGGAACGGACCCAACTGAAGGTTCCGGGTCCGCGACGTTGCTCTCGACAAGCTTCGACCTCTCACCCTCCGCGCCGGACGCCAAAGCCGAGCGGATGCCCCAGACGGCCCCCGCTATTCCACCCAAGGACGCGAGCGCAAACCAGCTCCAGGATTCCGCCCCGCGGACCCCTGCCAGAAAGAACAGCCCAAAACCTGTCAGCATGGCGGCGAGCGATGCGTACACGCCGAATCGCACCGTCGCGACTCGGCGGACCTCCACCCCTTGCGCTTCCAACATGCCCCCCACGCTAGCGCCCGATCTCTACCTCGGGAACGCGAGGCGAGCCTTCGTCCCGCAGACGCAGCGCCAAGTCGATTCTGGCGGCGGCGTTGATCAACCCGAGATGGCTAAACGCCTGCGGGAAGTTTCCGAGCAGCGTCCCGGTCCCCGGGTCGATCTGCTCCGCAAGAAGGCCCAAGTGGTTCGAGGCCTCGGCGTGCGCCACAAACACGCGTTGCGCTTCGTCGATCTGCCCCGCCATTGCGAGCACCTCCGCCAACCAGAATCCACAAAGAACGAACGCTCCCTCCTCGCCGCCGACGCCGTCGTCGGTTCGGTAGCGATACACGTACGGGCCGGCGCCCAACTTGGCGCGAATCCACTCCACCGTCCGAAGCACCCGATCGTCGTTTGGCGGCAGGAACCCGTGAATCGGAAGCAGGAGCAGGGACGCATCCGGATGCTCGTGGTCATACGCCGCCACGAAGCGCTTTGCGGTGCTGTCTAGCCCGCGAACGCAGAGCTCGGCATGCAGCTCGTCGGCGACCTGCTGCCATCGCGTTTGCACCGGCTGGTCGCCGAACAAAGGGGCCAGCTCCGCGCCGCGCCGAAGCGCGAGCCAGCTCATGAGCTTCGAGTGCACGTTGTGTCGCTTTCCCGCCCGTGGCTCCCAGATGCCATGATCGGGCTCGGCCCACATGGCGGCGACGTTGTCGACGACCTCCCGCAACCGCCGCCAACCACGCGCCGTAAGCAAGCCGCCGCCACGCTCGTAGACGTACGCGGCGTCCATCAGCGCCCCCGCGGTATCGAGCTGCAACTGATCGCGCGCGCCGTTTCCGATCCGCACGGGTCGCGAGCCCCGATACCCGCGGAGGTGGTCTAGCGTCTGTTCATCGGGAACGCGCCCGCCATCCACGGCATACATGATGTGGAGCTCGCGATCGCGTTCGAGCGTGTCCCTCACGAAGTGGAAGAACTCGCGCGCTTCGCGGTTGCACCCGAGCAGGTTCGCGGCACGCACCGCCATCGCCGTGTCCCGCGTCCAGGTGTAGCGATAGTCCCAATTGCGCACGCCGCCGATCCATTCCGGGAGCGAAGTCGTCGGCGCGGCCACCATCGCCCCGGTCGGCGCGTACATCAGCAGCTTCAGCAGCAGCGCGGACCGAATGACGTGATGCCGCCACGGACCATCGTATTGGAGCTGCTGAACCCAGTCGCGCCATCGGCGCCGCGTATTTCGGAGCGCCTCGAACGGACGATACGCCAAAATCGACTCCGATTCGGAGGCGTTCCAGCTGATGACGACCCATCCGCGCTCGCCCGCCTTCAACCGAAACACCGACTGCACGCCGCCTTCGGGACGCGGCTCCCATTGGCCTACGCCTCCGAGCACCGCAACCAAGCGTTCGCCGGACGCGCCCTTGGCCAACGCTGAGCGTCCGTCGATGTCGAACGTCGCGTCGACACGCCCGTAGTCGAATCGCGGATCGAAGACGACCTTTACGACCGCCTCTCCTTCGACGCACTGCACGCGTCGATGAACTTCGTGCACCGCCGATCGCGGGTCGTCGGTCCAGGGCATGTAATCAGTGAGGCGAATCGTCCCGCGTCCTTCGATCCGAAACAACGACTCGAGCACGTTGGTGTCTGGATCGTACCGTTGCCGGCTCTCGAAGGGATAGTCCACGGGGCTCACCGAGGTGGACCCTCCGTTTTCGCTGTCGAGCAACGCACCAAAGACGCTCGGGCTGTCGAAACGCGGCAAGCACAGCCAATCGATCGCCCCGTCCGCTCGGACCAAGGCCGCCGAAAACCCGTCTCCGATCAAGCCGTGGTCTGCGATCGAGAGAGCTCGCGTCGACGCTTCGTCAGTGAAGACGAACGGTCGGTTGAGTCGCTTGGCGGCGCTGTATAGGTCCATTCGTCCCAGACAATAGCAGATCGTGCGCTTCGCAACGCACATGCTAGAGGCACGCGGTGCAGCGGCGCAACACCCAGTGGGGCCTACCACTCATCCTGATAGCCCTCACCTTCGCGTCGACCTTCTACGTCGGCGCCGGCATGGTCCTCGGACACCCCCCGACCTCACTTGCCGAGCTCCGAATGGGTTGGGTGTTCTCCGTCCCGCTCATGGCGATCCTGCTAGCCCACGAGTTCGGCCACTTCTTCGCTGGCAGATACCACCGCGTAGACGTGTCGCCGCCCTATTTCATCCCGATCCCATTCTTTCTCCTCGGCACCCTGGGCGCCGTGATTCAGATTCGTGAGCAGATTCGCTCTCGAAACGCATTGCTCGATATCGGAGCCGCCGGCCCCCTCGCCGGCATGGCGGTTGCGCTGCCCGTGATCATCTACGGGATCGCCACCTCTCCGGTCGAACCTCTGCCCGAGGCGCCGTACATCCTCGAAGGCCGTTCCCTCTTGTACCTCGGACTGCTCAGCTGGTTGAAGGGCCCTATCCCCCACGGGTACGACATCATGCTCACCCCGACGGCACTGGCCGGCTGGGCAGGGCTCCTGGTCACGATGATCAACCTCCTACCTTTCGGCCAACTCGACGGGGGCCACGTGGCCTATGCGCTCGTGGGCCGCCGGCAGGATCAAGTCTCCCGGCGCCTCCTTCGCTTTCTGCCGCTGCTCGCCATCATCGTGAGCGCGGCATACGGAATTCCAAGCTACCTCGATGGGATTCGCGGGGACCAGCTCACCTATGACGTCATGGCGGGCATGCACTGGCTGGTCTGGGCTTTTGTCTTGTGGATGCTCACCCGCGCGACGGGACCGAGCCACCCGCCCACCGAAGACAACCATGTCTCCCCCCGACGCCGTGTCGTCGGCTGGTTAACCCTTTCGCTATTCGTCCTCTTGTTCATGCCGTCGTGGATCCGGATGCAGTAGGAAATTTCACCGGAACGGCGGAATTCCTTAGGTTCGGGCCATGCGCCCCAGCCGCGTTTCAGTCCTTCTTCTTCTCGCGCTCGTCGCCGTGCTCGGCTCGTCGTCACCAGCCCAAGCGTGGACGCGCACGGTGGTGAAAGGTGCCAGGGCCATTGTCGATGTCGAGCCTGACGCAACCCTGAGCATTCTCCTCCGGCTAAACGTCGAAGTGCACGCCGGATGGGTACACGAGATGGAGCTCGCAGGGCTCGGCCCAGGCGTCGATCTGGACCGCTATAGGCCGCCCTACTTTCGTTCGGAGGAAGGGGAGATCTTCCGCCCCGAGTACGAGGTTCATGAGGACGGCATCATTCATCTCTCGTTTCCGCGGCGAGAAGCACCGCGGCAGGGCGAGTACCGCGTCTTCATGCGATACCGCACGAAGGCCGACGTCAGAGCCGTCGAGGTCGAGGGCGAGCCGCGAGCGCGCTTCGTTTGGTCGGTCCCCGCATGGGAGACGGGCCTTCACAACGTCTCGGTCGAGCTCCGTGCGCCGCCAGGGTCCTCGGTTCCAACCGAGATGCGCGACACGCCACCGGGCGTCGACTTTCAAGTTACCGAGCGTCCCAAGCGCACGGTCGTCGAGTGGCGCCGCATCCACCTGCCACGGATGACCGCATGGCCGCTCACACTCGACGTCCCGGCCCAAGCGATCGCCATGCCGGTCGCTGCTCCCGACGCACCCGACCCGATGGGTTTCAGGCCGCTCACGATTCCGGAGGAGCACACCTTCGCCTGGGCTCTGCTCGTGTTGGCGGCGCTCATCCTCCTCAAGCGCCGGTCGATCGAGGTCCGGATGGGCCGCTCTGAACTCTTGGTCCAGGCGCCGTGGGTGATGGTCTTCGCGATCACCGGCGCCGTCGTCGCAGCCGGCCAATGGGGGGTTCCGAACTACCTCGTCTGCGCCTTTCCGCTGATCGCCTTCTCCTTGCATCGCCCCGCAAAGTGGGCGGTTCCCTCCGAGCGCCGGGACTGGCGCCCAGCCCTCTGCAAAGAGCTCCCCGCAAGCGAAACTCTGGCAAGCGACTTTCTAGATGCCACCACCACGACCGGCCTGACCACGTTGCTCGCCGGCGGCGTATGCCTGACCGCCCTCGGGCAGCCAACGGCCGCGCTCCTCTTATTGCCGCTATTTCTGACCGGAACACGGCATCACACCGCTGGAACCGCGGCGCAAGCGGCCGACGCGCT
>CALJYC010000190.1 GCA_937984275.1 uncultured bacterium
CGAGGTGCATCGGGTCGAGAACTGCGGCGTCCACTACTCGCTGACCATTCAGAAGTGGTACGAGAACTGGCAGCGTAACGAAGAGGAGATCGTCGCGAAGTATGGCGAGCGCTGGTTTCGGATGTGGACCTTCTTCTTGGCTTGGTCGGCGCTCATCGCCGCGCAGGGAAGCTCGACGGTGTTCATGATCACGCTGACCAAGAACATCCAGAACGACAAGGATTCAGTGAGCGAGGCCGAAGCCAAAGCCGTGCCGTTCAGCCGCATGCGACGCTGGGTCGGCAGGAAGCCGGTCGCCACCCAACAATAGGATCGAGAACCGGGCTATCACGCAACTCCGGCGACCCGATGCGGAAGTAGCCAATCGTCTCAGCCTTCAACTGGGAGCAGCTACGCGTTAAACGCGTCGAGCTTTTCCTTCGTAGGAAACCGGACGAGCATGAGAATCCAAGTAACTACGAAGAACGGCATCACCACGGTCGGCGGTGCGCCAAGAAAACCGAGAACTAAACCTAGGATGCACACGCTTTCGGCGAGCGCGAGTGCGAGGATCAACGCGACTAGGTATGGACCGGCTGTCTGAGAGGACGGAGGCTGCCCAGCATCCCCTCGAGGTCGCCTCGCCCGGATGAACCGCGGCGCGAGCAGACTGGCACCGGCGGTCGTCACGCCTGCAAACGCAAACGGAAGCACGAAGGCCTGCCAATCACTCACCGCCTCCAGCGTCATCAAGTCGAGGACGAGGATGTAGATGAGGGTGGAAGCAAACAGCGCGGCCCACAGTACGCGAGGCAATCCCAATGGCCCGGTCATAAACCCATGATGCCGAATCGCGGGCCCTAAGAAGAATTTTTCTGCGCGAACCACGGGAACAACAGCAGGCCTCCAGCCGACTGGCTACGGGCAGGTTACCGAGGGGCGGAGCAGGCTCCCCGGGGTTGAAAAGCCGCGCGTAGCGGGCAGACTCGGACGATGCGACAGACGCACTTCGATTCAAGAGAGCCCCTGAGGCGCATCCGGTCAGGGTGGTTGGGTACCTTCGCTTGCGTTGTTCTGGCGATTGGCTTGGTAGCTTGCGCGGCGAACCCCAGTGCGGGGCGTACCCGGCGGGTGATGAGTGAGGAGGACGAAATCGAGCTGGGCCGGGAGGCCGCTGCGCAGGTGGAGCAGTCGATGGGCTTCGCGGGGAGTGCGGAGCTCAATGCCTATTTGACGCGCATCGGGCACAGACTGGCGAAGCACTCGTCGCGCAGTCACCTCGACTACGAGTTTCATGTCGTCGACATGAAGGAGCCGAACGCGTTCGCGCTACCGGGCGGGCACATCTATGTGTCACGCGGCCTTCTCGCGCTGATGAACGACGAGGCTGAGCTCGCCACCGTTTTGGGTCACGAGATCGGTCACGTTGCAGCTCGCCACTCGGCGCAACGTCAGGCGAAGAGTCGACCATGGATTCCGTTGCAGGTGCTGGCAGGCATCGGTGGCGCGGCCGCTTCCGTCGTGTCGCCCACGCTCGGGAGTGCGGTGGCCGGTGCGGGGCAGCTTCCGGCGGCTCTGGCGATGGCGAGCTACAGTCGCAAGCAGGAGGCGGAGGCGGACCGGCTGGGGCAACAGTACGCTGCCGCCGAGGGGTGGGATCCTGCCGCGTTGGCCAGCAGCATGGACGCGCTTACCCGTGAGCAACAGCTCGAGGGCGGACGGGATCCGAACCGGCAGAGTTTCTTCGATTCACACCCCACGACACCGGATCGCGCGCACGACGCTCGTGAACATGCCACCACGCTGCCAGTCGCATCGCCGAATCCGATCGCGGCCAACCGTGCGGCCTTCGTGGGCCGGCTCGATGGCCTCGTGGTCGGCGATTCTGTTAAAGCAGGCGTGTTCCTCGACCACCGCTTCATGCATCCGGAGTTGGGTTTTGCAATGAGCTTTCCGGTAGGCTGGGCACACGCGAACGCACCCACTGCCGTCGTCGCTCAACCGGAGGACGGTTCCGCGGTGCTAGCCCTGCAGGTGGCGGGTGAGGGCGATGACCCCGCGGCTGCGGCCGACCGTTTCGACAGTGAGATCCCCTTGCTCGAGCGCAGCGGGTTGACAGAGATCAACCAACTGCCAGCGGTGACGGGTGTCGCCCGGATCGTGGATCGCGGCCGGGAGATCTACTTGTTCCTCGCCTGGATCACCAAGGACGATCTCGTGTATCAGGTCTTGGGTGCAGCGCCGGCCTCACGCTGGGACCAACATCGCCTTCGCTTCGAAGCCGCGGCCAAGAGCTTCCACCAATTGTCAGAAGCCGAGCTACGCGAGGTACACGAGAATCGCCTACGACTCGTGGAGGCACATCGCGGCGAGACGCTGAGCAAGATCGCTGCTCGAAGCGGAAGCCAGTGGTCTGCGTCCAAGATGGCCGTGGCAAACGACATGACCGCTGAAGAAAAGCTTGCCGGCGGTGAGTCGATCAAGATCAGCAAGAGGGAGCGCTACCAGGGTGCTGGCGGAGTCATCGAGAATCGATGACCCGGAGGTAGGCACTTCAAACACCCATTTTCGTCTGCTGCAAGACCAAGCGAACCGTTCCCAAGTTCGATTCGAGGCGGTCGGCTGCGGACGTTGAGCGCCCTCAGGGGTTGTAGGTGAACTCTGCGTTCACAACGGAAATCCTGCTGGGGTCGAGTTGTCCAAAGGGCGTGTCCCGTTAGCACTTGCTAGAAGATCTGGTCCCGGGGTAGGCATGGGTCATGCGATACACAGTTCTTCTGCTCTCCCTGACTATCCTTGCCCTCACTACGGGGTGCGCCGCGTCACAAACCAAGTCGAGCTGCCCCGACGCAAGCGTAAGGGAAGCCGGCTTTCATGTGGGTGAGACGCAGGTCGCATTACGCGCGGAGGAGAGTGCATGGGTGTCGTGTCCGCCCACCCTCCCCGCAGGATGTGAGATGGCGGTCTTAGAGGGTGACCCCAAGCGAGAGATGCTGTTCACGGTTCGATTTCGGACTGGCAGTGAGTTTGAAATGAAGCCCCATTGGCACCCCCGAAATGAGCGAGTGACGATCTTGGAAGGGAAGATCGGCGTGGGCTTCGGCGATGAGATTGATCGGGAGAACGTCACCTGGTTTGGCCCGGGCGACTACTACGTCAACGCCAAAGACGCGCATCATTTCGTGCTCGCCGATGGCCCGGCCGTACTGCAGATCACCGGCATTGGGCCTTGGAAGGCGAACTTCCTCGAAGCCGACTAGCGGACCATGGCGCCAGCGAAAAGTTTGCGCGTGGTGCCTGCCGCGCGTTGCCGTCGTGCGCTGATCGGAGAACTCATCGCGAAAATCGTTCGCTTGAACGTGCGCAAGTGTCTTCGTAGCGTTCCGCGTATGGGGAGGTATTGACATGCGAACGTTATTCATCACCGGTCTCGTGCTCTGCACCATGGCGTCGATCACTGGTTGTCAAACCACCGCAGAAGGTGGAATCCCGGAAGGAAGCTGCTTTCCGAAGGGCGATCAAGGTGAGGACTTCACCGAGGCCGATCTGTTCTGCCAAGACACCTTTTGCCCCGACGTGGGGTGCGACGGGCGAATCGTCGCCGAGGCGCTCTGCTCGCGCAGCTTAGCCATCACCGGCTATCACCAATGCATTTGTGATTGCTGCGATCCACAGATCGCCGTCGGCGGGACAGGTGCGCAACCCGAGGTCTGGGAGGAGGTCTACACCTGCGTGTTGGATTTCGGCGAGCCCCCATGCGAGCAAGACACCAGAGTCAGGCTCGAGCTGGTCCAGACCGGCGCCTGCGGGCAAACGATCGAGTGGACGATTGCCCCGGGGTTCATAGGCGAGGGCAACCAGTACTCCGGCACCTTGGACAACGGCTCATTTCGTTGGGAGTCGGTTGGGGGGACGGACACGCCCGAAGAACAGGGTTGCTGGCAGTTCGACGGCGACGGCCAGATGTTCAACAAGCTGTCGACAGGCTCCGGTTTTGATTGCATCGGTCGTGGCACGAGAGGCCAAGACTCCGATCCGGGAACTACGGCAACGTGCAACGAGATCGTGGCAGCAGAGATCGACGATTTTGGAGCTTGCCCGCCGGCTCCGCCGGACAGCCTGATCGACTGATACTACGTAGCGCAATACGCTAAGCGCCTGCCCATTGCATCGGTGGGCGGGCGTCACCTTCTCGCGATACCCATCCTCACCCTCTTCATTGCCCGCCCCGAGAGTACGAACTCCTAGAGGCTTCGTTCGGCGGCAAGCCAGTCGTCGAGCTCGTGATTTGGGGCGAAGCCGCGTTGCTCGGCGAAGAAGTAAGCGGCGACGGCAATGCGCTTAGCTCGCGGTTGTGCGCTGAGCTCTGCGGCCTGCGTGACGGGCGATCGTTTGGCGGCCGTCTTCGTGCGCTTTCCCCTGCCCGCAGCCTTTGTGGCTGCTGGCTTCGCGGTCGTGCCATCTGGCGCCCTGGGGGTCGCTGGTTTTCGGTTCGTGGACCTTTTGGATTGAGACCTGGATGCGGCCTTCCTCTTGTTGCTTTCCATCGGGCGAGATATGCGCATCGCGAGGCTGAGCGCAACTTTGTGGCGCAGTGTGCTCTTGCCTTCACCGACTGTGGATGGAGTACGTGCCCAGCGCCTTGGAGACGAGGCGATCCGACTCGAAGATCTCTGATTCGAGAACCGCCACACGCGAGCCCTTGCGCACGATGCGGGTGTCGCAGACCAGGACCCCGTCACGCACGCTAGAAAGGTAGACGATCTTGATCTCGATGGTCGCGCAGCTCTGGCCTTCTTCCAAGAGCGGGACCAGCGCACCACCCATGCCGGTGTCCGCCATGGCGTAGGCGACGGCGCCGTGCACTACCCGATGCGGATTGAGGAGCTCTGCCCGCACGGGAACACGACATCGACTCGTGCCCGCCTCGGATGGTTCGAAGGTCAAGCCGATCAGCTCGGCAAAGGGATGATGGGTCGATCCTGGCGTGCTCATGATCCTTCACTAACACGTTCGAACGGGGATACGCTCGATCGCCCCGAATCGAGCCGATGAAGGTGAAGACCTCCATCGAAAGCAGGCCTTGAATCGAACCTGGGAAGGCTCGGCAATATTGTTTGGGGCCCTCGTGGGCACCTCTAACCCTGCGACGGAGCCAGGGGGAAAAGTGTGACCGGCGGCGGCGTGCTGATGTCAAACACGAGGAAAACAACCGGCCGCGCGGCCGTACAGCAGATTAGGCCGCCGGCTTCTCTGCAACGATTCTCCAGTTCAAATCGGCAATTTTGGCCTTTTCCGCAAGTGTCCATGACTCGCCACCGCTTTGAAGAAGGTCAAGGGACTCTTCCACCCAGGGGGGCAAAATGCGAACTGCTTCAAGCGCCCTGATGACCCTTCGCCCGTGGAGAATCAGATCTCTCTTTTGCTCACAAATCGGCCAGGCCGCGCCTTTCGAAGGCGCCGAAAGGACAATCCTAAAACCCGCCCTCTCCAAGGCGGCGCAAACATCAGCTGGATACATGGATTGAGTGGCAGCGAGCGTGGGCAGAAATGCCTTGTGTAGAGTCACGTGCTCTTCGTTGTCCCAATCAAAATG
>CALJYC010000191.1 GCA_937984275.1 uncultured bacterium
CACCTCGAGTGCCAAATCTGGGTCCGGCGCGGCGTAGAAATCAGCCGGCCGCGGAAGGCTCTCCAGCGTCACCCGGTCGCCCGCGGACACCGTGTAGCTCTTCTTCACGCGGCGCCCGCCGACCCGAACACCACCTTCTTCGATGAGCGCTTTGGCCCTGGCTCGGCTCAACTCCGGGACGCGGCGAGCGAGCACCACATCGACCCTCTGCCCGGCGTCACCCTCTCCCATCTCGAGCTCGACGGCCGACATCTGCCTCCCCTCCCACACTCTGGAATACTTTTCCATGCCGTTTGCGTGATCAGGCCGCGCGTCTACACTCCAAAAACCAGTGTCCAAGCGTGATTACTACGTGATTCTCGAAGTCAGCCGCACTGCAGCGGGGGACGAGATCAAGCAAGCTTATCGTGCCCTTGCGATGAAGTACCACCCGGACCGCAACCCGGATGACCCCGCGGCCGAGGATTCCTTCAAAGAGGCAAGCGAGGCGTACGCCGTCCTGAGCGATCCCGACCGACGCAAGCAGTACGACCGTTTCGGTCACGCCGCGTTCGAGAGCGGTGGCCCTGGCTTCGAAGCCGGCGACTTCGGCGCGGTCAGCGACATCCTCGAAGGTCTGTTTGGCGAGGTGTTCAGTGGCGGGCGCCGCAAACGCCGCGGGGGTCGCGACCTCACCTACGACTTGGAGGTTACGTTCGTCGAAGCGGCGCTGGGTATCGACAAGACAATCGATGTCAACCGGCCAGCACCTTGCGCAACGTGCAGCGGCACAGGCGCGCAGCCCGGCACACCCGTTCACAAGTGCAACGTCTGCCAGGGTCGAGCGCAGGTTAAGTATCAGCGTGGCCTCTTCGCGGCGACGCGGCCCTGTCACGCATGCGGCGGCACGGGCAAGAAGATCCCGACGCCATGTGACGCCTGCAAAGGGACCGGAAGCAAGATGCGCTCCGAAGCGATGAACGTGAAGATCCCCGCGGGCGTTCAAGACGGCGCGGTCCGCACCGTCCGAGGCGCGGGTGAGGCCAACCCCGGCGGCAACGGTGACCTTCACATCAACGTCAAGGTCACCGATCACGCGTTGTTCCAACGTGAAGGCGCCGACATCTTGTTGTCGGTTCCGGTTTCGTTCCCTCAGGCGGTGCTCGGCGCAAGCATCGATGTCCCGACGCTCGACGGCAGAGTGGTCATGAAGGTCCCTCCAGGGACCCAGTCTGGCAAGGTATTCCGGCTGCGGGGCAAAGGAATCCCCGTCTACGGCGGCTATGGCAAAGGCGACCAGCTCGTGACGGTCGTCGTCGAGGTGCCGCAGGAAGTAAGCCGGCGGCAGCGCAAACTGATCACCGAGCTCGCCGAGGAGATCGGCGACCTCACTCACCCGCAGCAAGCAAGCTTCCTTAGGAAGCTTCGCGGCCTGTTCGATTCTTAACTCCTAGTCGTCTGATCGCTTGCGCTCGGGCCCGAGCTTGCCAAGGTACGCCCATGCGAACTGCAGCCCTGTTCATGTTGGCCGGAGCACTCCTCGTCGGGTGCCCCAAAGAAGAAGAAGCACAGACTAAGAGCCAAGGCGAGGAAAGCCCTGCGCCGGCTCAAAAGGAGGCCGCCGAGGTGACCCAAGAAACGGGACAAGCCCCCGCCCAATATACCGTCGAGCTCGACACCACCAAAGGCGCGATCGTGATCGACGTTCGCCGCGAGTGGGCTCCGCACGGGGCCGACCGCTTCTACGAGCTGGTACAAAACGGCTATTTCACGGACGTTGCGTTCTTCCGTGTCATCAGCGGTTTCATGGCGCAGGTGGGCATCAGCGGAGATCCGGCGCTCAACGCGCAGTGGCGTGAGAAGCGCATCCCCGACGACCCCGTCAAGGCCAGCAACACGCGCGGCACCGCGACGTTCGCGACTTCAGGTCCCAACTCGCGCACCACGCAGTTCTTTCTCAACTTCGCAGACAACTCCCGCCTCGACGGGATGGGCTTTGCGCCGTTCGGCAAGGTCAAAGACATGGCGCCGGTTGACGCGCTCTACGATGGCTACGGCGAAGGCGCCCCGCGTGGCCGCGGTCCGTCCCAAGGGCAGATGCAATCACAAGGCAACGCGTACCTGCGAGAGAGCTTCCCGAAGCTCGACTACATCAAGAGCGCTAAGATCATCGAGTGACGCGCCCGTCCTCGACGTGAAAGTCGACCCGGTCCTTCTCGAGCAAGATGAATTCTGGATGGGTGGTGGTCAGGAAGACCTGGCCTCCCGCATGGCTCAATACCTCGAAAAATCTGCGGTTTCGGCTTCGGTCGAGCTCACTCGAGACGTCGTCCAGCAAGAGGATCGGCACCCGGCCCGTGCGCTCGCTCAGCAGTTCGAGCTCCGCGGTCTTGAGCGCCAAGACGATGGTCCGGTGCTGTCCTTGCGAGCCATGATGGCGCGCACCAACTTGATGTAGCCGCAACTCGAGGTCGTCCCCGTGGGGGCCATCCGCCGTGAAACCCCGCGCACGATCTTTGTCGAACGCGCGCTCGAGCGCCTCCGCCATCGCTTCCTCCGTTGGCTCGACGCGCGGCAAGTAACTAACACCAAGCGGAGTATCACCAGCGAACACATCGGAAAACGCGCGAACGACCCTTGGCGCAAGGTCGTCGATCAGCCGCCGCCGGGCTTGTCCGACAACCGCCCCTGCCTTGCTGAGGATGGCGTCATACGCCCGAACTGACCGTCTGTCGGTGCGTTCTTCCTTCAGCAGCCGGTTGCGGCTGCGAAGGGCCTTCTCGTAGCTCGCCAGCGTCGAACCGTAGATGGGATCCATTTGCTCGAGCATTCGATCCAGGAACGCACGGCGCTTGTCCGCCGCACCTGAAGCAAGGATCAGGTCTCCCGGATGAAACAACACCATCTGGACGGTCTGATGCCACGAGCTCGTCGAGCGCGGACGCTTGCCATCGAGCTGCAAACGACGGCGTTGCGAGCGCCCGATGTCGATTCGAAGCTTGTGAGGTGCTGGTCCTCCGTCCAATGTCGCCTCGAGCAAAGCATTGTCCGAGTCGAGCGCGATCAGGTCGTCCGTCTTTGCCCCGCGGAAGCTTTTCAGGGCGCCGAGGTAGTAGAGCGCCTCCAGGAGATTCGATTTCCCGGCTCCGTTGTCGCCGTGAATGACATTGAAGTGCGACCCAGGCTCGAACCCGAGCGATTGGAGGTTTCGAAAGCCATGGGCTCGCAGGACCGTCACCCGGCTTGGGGTCTCCGCGCTTCGCGAGTCCGAGGTCAACGCAACGCCCTGCCCCGCTCGACTAGATGCGCATGGGCATGATGACGCCGATGAAATCGGAATTGTCGCCGACGGGCTTCAGCACCCCAGGATCACGTTCGCCGCTAAGCTCGATCGCGATCTCGTCGTGCGTCAACGCGCTCAGCGCGTCGAGCAGATACCGTGCGTTGAAGCCAATCTTCAGCTCATCACCCGCATAGTCGACGTCGACCTCTTCGCTGCCTTCGCCCACCTCAGGGTTCTGGCTCTGCAGCCGCAGCACACCGGGCTCGATCATCAACTGCACGCCGCCACTCTTGTCGTTCGCGACCAAGCTGATGCGCCTCAACGCCTCGACCAGCGGCCCCCGTGCGGCAATGACGGTTCGGCTTTGTTTGCTGGGGATGACCTTGTTGTATGGCGGGAAGTTCTCGTCCGCGAGCTTCACGCTCAGGCAGAGGTCCTCACGCTGAAAGAACGCGTTTCCGCCCGCGGTGGCAATACCGATCGTCGACGCGTCATCGCCTTTCCCTTTTCCAGCTTTGACGTCGTCCAGCAGCCGCTTCAGCTCGCCGATACCCTTGTGCGGGACCAGCATGCTGAAGTTCATCATAGATCCCTTGCCGCTGGCCTTGTGCTCGGCTTTCGATAGGCGATGGCCGTCGGTGGTCACCATCCGCACCACCTTTCCATCACCCTCGAAGAGCGTGCCAGCGAGATGCGGGCGGGTATCATCGTGAGACATCGAGTACTGCGTCAGCGAGATCAGCTCCGCGAGACGCCCCGCGTCGAGATGCGCGAAATCCGCATCGCCAGGATTTGGCAGCGGCGGGAAATCTTCGCCCGGCATGGCAGGAATGCGGTAGCGGACCTTGCCACATTTGAGCTCGACCGCATGGGTGTCGCTGAGCTTCCAGCTGACCTCTCCATCGGGAAGATTTTTGACGATGTCGAAAAGCGTTCGCGCTGCAACGGCAATCGTGCCGCCCTTCTTGATGTTCGCTGGAACGACTGCAGTCACACCGAGATAGAGATCGGTGGCAGACAAACGAAGTCGGTCGGGTCCTTCAGCCGTAAGCAACACATTGGACAAGATGTGCATCGAGCTTTTGCGATCAGCGACACCGTGGGTTCGTGCGAGACCACGGAGGAACTGCTGCTTGTCGATCGTGAGCTCCATGTTTCGGTTCACTTCCTAGAGGACTGTGTCTGTTTATCCACCGCGTTAGATCTTCAAATTTAAAAATTAGTCGTCGTCTTAACAGCTGTGAATTGTGAAAGAAGTAGGATAACCATTCGGAAGAACTAAGCTTTAGGCGATTTGTGAGAGGTTGACGGATCGTGGTTCGAATGGGGATAGCCCAGTTCGCGAATGATCCCCAGGTCGATTCCCCAGGTAGATCTCAGCCTGAGCACAGGCGCTGGTATACACCAAAAGCACGTGGAAAGCCCGGCCAGCCAAGACCTCCCACACAGCGCCCTCGAGGCGAACAATTGCGGCGGCACTAGATACCGAGCTTCCGCTCGATCGCACCGACGGCACCGAGGACCCGTTCGTCTTGGTCCTCGATGAGCCCGCTGATCTTTCGGACTGCGCTGATGACCGTCGTGTGGTCTTTGCCGCCAAACCGCTCGCCGAGCTCCGGATAGCTGGTTCCGAGGCGCTGCCGGCAAATGTACATCGCGATCATCCTAGGAAAGCTCACTGCACGATGGCGCCGCCGCGACTTGAGGTCCGCCAGGCGAATCCCGAAATAGCCGCAGGCGATACGCTGAATGTCTTCGACGCTCGTCTCGGTGTCCTGGTTCGGGCTGACCGCACGCATGGTGTCCTTGGCCAGCTCGAGGTTCATCGGGAGCCCCAGTAGCTCGGCCTTTACAGCGATTCGTAGCAGCGTGCCCTCGAGCTCCCGGACATTGCTGCGCACCGTTTGTGCCAAGTAGAGCGCAACCTCGCTATGGAGTTCGATGCCTTCGCTCTCGGCCTTTTGCCGCAAGATGGCGATACGGGTATCGAGCTCTGGCGCCTGGACGTCGGCGACCATGCCGGACTGGAAGCGGCTGACCAGACGTTCCTGCATCTCGGAGATCTGATGTGGGTAGACGTCGGACGTGACAACGATCTGCTTATCCGAGTGATACAGGGCGTTGAACGTGTGGAAGAACTCTTCCTGCGTCTGCTCGCGACCGGCAAGGAACTGGATGTCGTCCATGAGCAGGACGTCACACTGTGTCCGATACCGCTCCCGGAATGTATTGATCTGGTGGTTCTGCAACGACCAGATGAACTCATTGGTAAATTGCTCCGCCGACACGTAGAGAATCCGCGACCGAGGGTTTCGCTGCATGATCGCGTGGCCGATTGCATTGACCAGGTGCGTCTTGCCAAGACCCACGCCGCCATAAATGAAGAGCGGGTTGTATCGACGCCCCGGATCGGAGCCGCAAGCTACGCTGGCCGCGTGCGCGAGCTGATTGGCGGGGCCGACAACGAAGTTCTTGAATCGGTACTTTGGATTGAGATCGGCGTTCTCAGGAGCTCGGGGCGTCGCGCGTGGCGCACGGGGTGCGGGTGGCGGGGTCGACTCGCGTGCGGCTTGTGCCTTCTCTCGCAGCGTCTCATCGAGCTCCCAGCGAACCTTCTTCGGTGCGGGCGTGTCGCCGGCTGTGGTCTGCAGGGTGGCGAGGATCATGTCGAGGTAGTGCGCCGTGATCCACTCGGCGAAGAACTGATTCGGGATCCGTAGAACGATTGAATCGCCCTCGATACCCCCGAACTGAACGGGCCGCAGCCACGTTTCGAAGTTCTCGTTCGAGAGGTGTCCCTTAAGGCCCCCCAACGTTTGTTCCCACACTTGTTCCATCGTCTCCTTACCCCCGAAAAACGCGCAGTTCAGCGTACACGTCCCCAAGCTATCCACATCTGGCCTGGAACGAGTGATCGGTATGCCATCCACCAACATCCGCCGACTCTGGCGACCGCCGACTGGTGTCCTTCGAGTGAAGGGCGCCGAAACTAGCAGCGAGTTTCAGACGCGTCTACGGAGATCGACAAACAAATTCCTAACCACTTGTGATCGCGAAAGATTCACATGCAGTTTTTTTGACAGACACCTGCACTGCTTTACCTGTTGTTTCTTCCCTGTTGACAAGCTGTTGTGATCATTCTGAATTCTGTCGAGTTATCGTTTGCGCAACATCAAGCGC
>CALJYC010000192.1 GCA_937984275.1 uncultured bacterium
CCGCGCTCATGCGCTGCGTCCAACGGCGCGAGCTCGATCAAATCAAGATCCCCACGGGGCCGCTGGATATCTTGGCGCAGCAGATCGTTGCGTCGAGCGCCGCCAAGGAAGAATGGAGCGAGGACGAACTGTTCGCGCTCGTACGGCGGGCGTGGCCCTACCGCGAGCTCGACGAAGCAGCATTCGGCCAAGTCGTGAACGTGTTGTCGGACGGCTTCGCCACCAGCCGCGGCCGCCGAGGCGCCTTCCTTCATCACGACGAGGTCAACCGGCACATTCGCCCACGGCGAAGCGCGCGCCTCACCGCGATCACCAACGGAGGCGCCATTCCCGACAACTTCGACTACGAGGTGCGCCTCGAGCCCGAAGGCCTTCGTGTCGGTTCGCTGAACGAGGACTTCGCCATCGAGAGCATGGCGGGCGACATCTTCCAGCTCGGCAACGTGTCGTACGAAATTCTCCGGGTCGAGCCGGGTGTCGTGCGTGTCGCGGACGCAAGGGGCAAGCCGCCAAGCCTCCCATTCTGGTTCGGCGAAGCGCCCGCGCGCGCCGACCTCCTCTCGACCTCGGTCAACGCGCTTCGCGAGGGCATCGAAGAGCGGTATCAGAACCTCGATCAGGTCACCGCGTGGCTTCAGGCAGAGACCACGATCGGTAATCTCGCCGCACGGCAGGTCGCGGAGTACCTGGTCGCAGCACGGCTCGCGCTGAGTGCCATGCCCACGCGCGAGACCGTGGTCCTGGAGCGCTTCTTCGACGAGACAGGCGCCATGCACTTGGTCGTTCATGCACCGTTCGGCAGCCGGATCAACCGTGCATGGGGCCTCTCACTGCGAAAGCGCTTCTGCCGTAGCTTCAACGTCGAGCTTCAAGCCGCCGCCACCGAAGACGCGATCGTGTTGTCGCTCGGGCCGACGCATAGCTTCCCGCTCGAAGACGTCTTCCGGTTCCTGCGCGCCGAGAACGTCCGCGATGTGTTGGTTCAAGCCCTGCTCGATGCCCCGATGTTTCAGACCCGCTGGCGGTGGAATGCGACGCGGGCGCTCGCCATCCTCCGATTCCGAGGCGGGAAGAAGGTGCCGCCCCCGTTTCAGCGCATGCAGGCCGACGACCTGCTCGGTCTCTGCTTCCCCGACCAGGTGGCGTGCCTCGAGAACGTCGCTGGTGATCGGGAGATCCCCGACCATCCCCTCGTGCGCCAGACGATCGAGGATTGCTTGCACGAGGCCATGGACATCGAAGGCATCGAGGCGCTCCTTGGGCGCTTGCAAGCAGGAGACCTGAAGCTCTTGGCTCGTGACCTCACCGAGCCGTCACCGCTGGCGCAGGAGATCCTCAACGCGAAGCCGTACGCCTTCCTCGACGATGCGCCCCTAGAAGAACGCCGAACCCAGGCAGTCATGTCGCGGAGGTGGCTCGATCCAGCCCGGGCATCTGACCTGGGCGCCCTGGACGGCGCCGCAATCGAACGGGTGCGGAGCGAAGCGTGGCCCGAGCCCCGCGATGCCGAGGAGATGCATGACGCGCTTCTGCTGCACAACTGCCTCACCGATGAGGAGGCTGTGCGCGGCGAGTGGCAACGTTGGCTGTCGGAGCTTGCCGCTGCTGGCCGGGCGACGCGCTTCGTTGCTGGGAGCTCAACGCTGTGGACGGCGGCTGAACGTCTCCCTTTGCTCCAAGCCGCGTGGCCTCAGGGTCGCACCGAAACGAACATCGAGGTTCCGCCGCGCCATCGGAGCGAAGCTTGGACGCCGGAGCATGCCGCGCGTGAGATCGTGCGGGGCCGCTTGCAGGCATCGGGTCCGGCAACGGCCGAGCAGCTTGGACGAGTGCTCGGCTTAGAGAGGAGCCTGGTCGACGCCGCGCTCGGCGCGCTCGAAGGAGAAGGTTTCGTCCTGCGCGGCACCTTCACACCGGGCTCGACGGATGAGGAATGGTGCGAACGCGGCCTGCTCGCACGGATTCACCGCTACACCCTCAACCGGCTGCGGAAAGAAATCGAGGCGGTGACGGCGGCAGACTACTTTGGGTTCCTGCTCCGTTGGCAGCACGCTGCCCCGGACGCCCGGATGGAGGGGCCGGAAGGCCTAGCGGCGATCATCGAACAACTCGAGGGGATGGAAGCCGGGGCTGCGGCCTGGGAAGCAGACGTATTGCCCGTTCGCATGGAGGGCTACGACCCGAGTTGGCTCGATCAGTTGTGTATCTCCGGCCGAGTCACCTGGAGCCGGCGCACTCTGCCGACTGGCCGTGCATCGAGCCCCATCCGAACGAGTCCGATCGCATTCTCGCGCCGTGAGCACGCGCGTACGTGGCGCTTCCGTCCTTCGTCCGGTGAACCGACATCGAGCGACGCCGCCCTCGCCCTCGACATGCTTCAGAGATCCGGCGCAAGCTTCTTCGACGACATCGTTCGCGAGACGGGCCTGCTACCAACGCGAACCCAAGAGGCCCTCGGCCAGCTGGTCTCCCTCGGCTTGGTGACCGCCGATGGCTTTACCGGTCTGCGCGCGTTGCTGGCGCCCGATCAGAAACGACAGCGGCGGGGACCGCGCGGGGTCGCGGCTTACAGTATGGAAGCGGCGGGACGATGGACCGTCTTGCCCGAAGCACCCGAGGACCACGATGTCGAAAGCGTCGCGTGGGCGCTCCTGCATCGGTGGGGAGTTGTTTTCCGCCGCATCCTCGATCGCGAAGGCGATCTGCCACCGTGGTATTCCTTGCTGCGGGTGTACCGCCGCTTGGAAGCACAGGGCTTGATCCGCGGCGGCCGTTTCATAGCCGGCTTCGCGGGCGAGCAGTACGCCCTGCCCGAAGCGGTAACCGCGCTTCGAAAAGCACGCCGCCAACCGAAGACCGGCGAGCTAGTCTCGATCAGCGCAGCGGACCCACTCAACCTCGTCGGCATCCTCACCCCCGGCCACCGCATCCCCGCAACCCCAAAGAACCGCATCCTCTTCCGCGACGGCGTCCCAGTCGCCTTCCGAGAAGGAAGCGAAACGCACTTCTTGGAGGAACCGGCCGACGAACGGTGGTCCCTCACGCAGGCCCTCCAAAGGCAGCCGATCCCGAGGGCAGTAAGAACCTACCTAGGCAACCGCCTCTAAACCGCGAACCACTAACCATATCAAAGTTGATGAGGGCGCGCGGCCTGTTGTCTTTGCTGTGTTGGTCTGGAATATCTTTTCTCCGTCAAGAAGGGGGCCATCGCAATGAACCGCACATCACTCAGGTCGCATTCAATCAGCTCGTTGGCTTTCGTGCTCACACTCCTGCCGCTCTCGAGTTGTACGCAGGGCGGAAAGACGGCAGAGGAACGGTCGGAAGCAACGCCTACGTTCTCCTACAACGAGTCGGAGTTTCCGGGCGCCAAACCGTGGACGCACGAGCACTTCAGGAACGACTCGAACAACTTCCAGTTCGCGATCCTCGGGGACCGGGGTGGCGGGGCCAGCGCGCTGGGCACGTACGAACGCGCCATCGAGCAGCTCAACTGGCTGCAGCCGGAGCTCGTGATGAGCGTGGGCGACGTCGTCGAGGGATACACGACCGAGCAGGCGGAGATGGATGCACAGTGGGAGGAGTTCGAGTCT
>CALJYC010000193.1 GCA_937984275.1 uncultured bacterium
GATGGTGCCGTCCTCGACCTGCTGCTCGATGTCGCGGAGCCGATCGATACCGCCCTTCATCGTGCGGAAGTTGGTCAGCGTGCCGCCGAGCCAACGGCCCGTGGCGTAGAACTGACCGGCGCGCTCGGCTTCCTCACGGACAACCTCCGCGGCCTGGCGCTTGGTGCCGACGAAGAGCACGTGCCCGCCGCGCCCAACGGTATCGGCGATGAACGAGTAGGCGCGTTTGAAGAGCTCCGCGGTCTGGTCGAGGTCGATGATGTGGATTCCATTGCGGGCGCCGTAGATGTAGGGGCGCATCCGCGGGTTCCAGCGCTTGGTCTGATGACCAAAGTGCACACCGGCGTCGATGAGGGCTCGGAGGCCAATCGGTAGATCACCCGATGCGACATCGGGGCTTCCCAGAGCTGCCAACTCGGGCGCTTCCTGGGTCTCCTGGGTAGTTTCGTTCATCGCTCATTTCTCCTTTCGGTTGAACTGCCATCCCCCCAGACGAACAACTCCCAAAGGAGCACCGGAACGTCTGATCGAGCCGGGGGATGTGAATAGTTTCGGGGGCCCTCGGGGGCCTCCGGCCTCGGTTGAAGCGGCGCAGCTATACCATGGGGGCCTGGCGGTGCCAGGCGCGGGGGGAGCCGGGGTGAATTCCGGGGCGGGGGCCGGTTCGGAGTCCGGGGCCGGGAGTCCGGGGCCGTGTCAGTGCCAATGCCAGCGTCAGCGAATTATTGCTTCAATTTGGACCAGATAGGCGGGTTTGGGGCGTCTGGGTCGGCAGCTTCGAACCGGCGGGCGACCTCGAGGATTTTCGCCGTCGCCTCCAACCCCTCTCGGAGGTGCGGCGCCCATGGCCTCTCCTCCGATCGGGCCGCCCCTAGCTTCGCGGCCTCGGTGGCAGGGTCGCCTTCATGTGCAAGCGGGTCCTTGGGAAGGTCGTCGTAGTAGCTCCGAAAATCAGTCGTCGGGGCGAGTGCCTGCCGTAGCCCATGCTTGTCGGTCAGACATGCCTGCAACCGCAAGCACGCATGCTCTCGCACCAGATCCCGCTCGCTCTCGTTATCGAGGCCGAAATCCGGCACGCCGAGACTCCCCTGCCCTTCGATCAACGAGTGACACAGCTCGTGAAGGATCATCTGCGCCAGACAGTCGTCGGGGTCGAGGGTGCTCGGGGCGCCGATGGTCATGACGCCCTTCCCGTCCGTGGATGCGAACACCTCCGGGGAGCGTTCGACTCGGAAGCCGATTCGGTTGGCGACGGTTAGCCAAACCGCGTCGAGCGGGTCTAGGTACGTGTGTTGAGGCTTTCGATCCACGTTACAGCAGCCGGTGAAAACGGTAGAAGAATTCGTCTAGCATCCGCACGTGCAGGGGGCGACGCCTCCACTCCTCCAAAGAGACCGGTCTGGTGTGCTCGAGGTCTTCGTTGAAGCGGTCTTCCATGGCGCCCGCAATTGCTCCATCTTCGACTGCCGCAACGACCTCGAGATTGAAACGCAGGGACCGGGCGTCCAGGTTGTACGTACCCACCGTGCACCAACGTCCGTCGATGACCGCGGTCTTGGAGTGCAGGATCGAGCCCTGCCACTCGTAGAGCTGGATCCCCGCTTCAAGCAGTCGACCGTGGAGCTTGCGCGCTGCGTGCCGCACCACGGGGACGTCGCTCTTGCCCGGGACAATCACGCGAACCTCGGCGCCGCGGTTGACCGCCCGCCCAAGCACGCGGCGGATCTGCCCATCTGGGACAAAATAGCTGTTGGTGATACAGACCGACCGTTGGGCGCTCTCGATCTGGCGGAGATAGGCCTGCCGGATCGCGCGACGCTCGCGGGAATAGTGATTCGCCAAGACGCGGACCCGGCTGCCTTGACCATCTCCGCTATCGACGGGGGGCTGAAGTCGAGGTCGCACTACGGTCTGCGGCTCGACGATGCCCAGCCAACCATAGTCGAAGATGTCACACATCTGCTCGACGGCCGGCCCCTCGATCCGCACCGTGTCGTCTCGCCAACCCGCCCCACCAGCGCCCTCGGGAGCCCACTCGTCACCTAGGTTCACGCCACCGGTGAAGCCCACTCGCCGATCGACGATCAGCAACTTGCGATGGTCACGATTGTTCACGACACCAATGCGAAAGCGCGCACGCCACGGGGCAATTGGGTTGTACTCCAGGACCTCGCAACCTGCGTCGCGCAAGCGGGCGAACATCCGGCGATCGCTCTGAATACTTCCGACCGCATCGTAAATCACACGCACTTTCGCGCCGGCTTCTGCCTTGGCAACCAGGGCATCGGCGAACTGGCGACCTACCTGGTCCGAGGCGAACCAGTACATCTCGAGGAGGATCTCACGGTTCGCCTTGGCAATGGCTTCAAGCATCGCAGGGAACGCCTGCTCGCCGTCGTGGAGCAAGGTCACGCGGTTGCCCGACACCATGGCCTCGAACCCCGAGGTCGAGCCGAAAATTTTGCGCAGCTGCTCGAATGCCTCCCGTGGTGGACCTGGCTTCACGACACTTGCTTCTCCTGTGCTATCGTCGCCCCGATGAAAGCCGGACGCTGCCCGATTTGCAAGAAGGAGCTTTCCAAACGCACCAGGAACTTCCCGTTCTGCTCGGCACGTTACAAACTGGTCGACGTCGGAAACTGGCTGAAAGGCTCATACCGCGTCGCGGCGGACCGGACGGAACCAACATGGGGAGAGAGCTGATGAAGTACATCGCGTTTTTCATGACCGCCATCTTGTTGTCGGCTTCGACCGCGCTCGCGCAGGAAGAGGGCGGCGCGCCATCGGAGGCTGCGGCAGAGTCGGCACCGGCACCCGCGGAACCAGCGCCTGCGGAGCAAGCGCCGGCCGATCCTCCCGAAGAGAAGCGGAGCCCCTACTACAAGAAGGTCAAAGGCTGGCTCTGGATCGAAGGCGTCGCAGGTATTTCGTCCTACGATCCCGATCAGTTCGGAGCACTCAGCTTGGGAACAGCAGGACCCGGGGGCGCGCCCAAGGAGAGAGGACCGCAGTGGGGCTTCTCACTTGGCACCGGCTTCGGTGGAGGGTTCTTCTTGGGTTGGTACTACCGGCAGGCCGACTACAACACGTACAAGCTGATGAAGACGGGCCTCGAGTTCCAGCCCACCATCCGCATCCCATACGTGCACATCATGTTCCGCGTGGATATTGGTTTCGCCAAGATGTTCAGCGGCAACCCGTGGGGGATTATGAACTTCGACAGTGGCGGGGTCGACACCACGTTTGGCGTAGGGCTTCGCATCCCGATCGTTCGTTGGATGTCGTTCGCCGCGAACTTCGATTGGTCCTACATCGGCCTGTCGGCGAGGGGCGACGTCGGAGGTACCCGTCAAGATTCGTGGGTCAGCGGTCAACAGATGGCGGGTACTTTCGCGCTCACCTTCCACTTCATCGGCGTCCGAAAAGACTAGTTGACTGCGCGCGTCCTTCAGACGCTGCGATGGCTAGCTTCGTGAATGTGGTCGACCAGGGCGCGGGCCTGCGCCGGCGTCGCCTGCGGCATGATACCGTGGCCCAGGTTGAAAATGTGCCCGGAACGGCCTGCTGCGCTGTCGAGGACCTCGGACGCGCGGCCACGCATGACGTCGGTTGAGGCCAGAAGCGCAGCCGGGTCCATATTGCCCTGCAAAGCAACATCGTCGCCGAGAACCGACCAGGCCTCGTCGAGGGAGATGCGCCAATCGATGCCGATCACGTCGCCGCCGGCCTCCTTCATTGCGGGATAGAGCTCGGGGTTGCCTGTTCCGAAGTGGATCGCCGGCGTGCCTTTGGGCAGCTTGTCGAAGACTGCCTTGGTGTGCGGCAACACGTAGCGACGGTAGTCGCTCGGAGAGAGGCACCCCACCCAGCTGTCGAAGAGCTGAACGGCCTGCGCGCCCGCGTCGATTTGCGCGATCAAGTAGTCGGCGATGGCATTTGAAAGCCTGCCCATGAACGCGTTCCAGAGGCCTTCGTCGCCGTACATGAGCTTCTTGGCTTCGTAGTAGTTCTTCGAGCCGCCGCCTTCGATGGCGTACGACGCCAGCGTGAACGGCGCGCCGGCAAAACCGATCAGCGGGACCTTGAGCTCGGGACGCGTGGTTCGGATCGCGTCCATCACGTAGGAGAGCGAACCCGCCGCATCGATGCGATCCGGAATCCCGTCGACCTGCGCGGCCGTACGAATCGGATTCAAAATCTTCGGTCCATGATCATCGGTGAACTCGAAGCCGATCTGAAGCGGCTCGAGGATCAACAGAATGTCGGCGAAGATGATCCCCGCATCCACACCAAGCTGATCGACCGCTCGAACCGTCACCTCACAAGCAAGCTCCGGCGACTTGCAGAGCTCGATGAAGCTAACCCGCTCACGCAACGCCCGATACTCGGGCTGATAACGCCCCGCCTGCCGCATGATCCAAACCGGGGTGTAAGAAGTCGGCTCCCGCCGACAAGCCTGCAAAAACACACTCATCCGCGAAGGCATAGCGCAAATTCAGCAAAAAGGGGTCAGACCCCTTTTCAGAAGGGTTAACCCTTTGAAAAAGGGGTCTGACCCCTTTTCTACATCGCGATCGGGGGGTCGGTGCGGACGTTCTTTACTATGGCTCGGACTTCGGAGACTAGGAAGATGGAGCCGGCTGCGACTACGAGGCCGTCTGGGCCGGCGGCTCGTTTGGCGCGAGCTACGGCGTCGCGGACGCTTCGGGCGACGCTTCCATCGCGGAGCTTGGCGAGGCGCGCGGGGGGCTCGGATCGGTCCACCTCGGGGGCGGTGTAGATGCGGCGGTCTACTCGCCCGTCGAACGCTGCGAGCATGCCGCGGTGGTCTTTGTCTCGCATCGCACCGAACAGCAGCACGACTCGGCCGGGGAACCCGAGGTCGTCGAGGTAGCGGGCGAGCGTTTCGCAACCGGTGACGTTATGCGCCGCGTCGAAAAGAAACGCGGGGTCCCCGCCGTGCCATTCGAGTCGGCCGGGCCACTTCGCGCGTTTCAGACCCGTGCGGATGTGCGCGTCGGACACCTCGAAGCCACGTTTCCCGAGCTCGACCAAGGTTGCGAGCGCGCACGCTGCGTTGTCCCCTTGATAGTCTCCGCGAAGCCCCAGGCGAAGTCCGAGCCATTCCTGGTCATCCACGCGCACCGAGAGCGAACGGCCATGCCATGTGCTTTCGAAGTCGCGATCGATCCAGCGAAGCGGAGAGCCAACGGCACTTGCGCGTGCGCTGATCGCACGCCTCACGTTCTTTCCCCGCGCACCCACGATGCAGGGCACGCCAGGCTTGAGTACGCCGGCTTTCTCGCGCGCGATCTTGGCAAGCGTGTCACCGAGGATTCGCTCGTGCTCGAGACTGATGTTCGTGATCACCGCAGCCTCTGGCGTCACGATGTTGGTCGAATCGAGCCGACCCCCGAGCCCCACTTCCAAGACGACGATATCGCAGCGCGCATCCCGAAACGCCTCGAACGCGAGGAGCGTCGTGTATTCGAAGAACGAAAGCGGCGGCAAATGTGTATCTGCGCGCAACTCCTCGATACGATTCGCGGCTTCTCGCTCGGAAATCGGCCGCCCGCTGATGCGCACACGCTCGACGTATCGTTGCAAATGCGGTGAGGCGAACTGTCCGGTCCGGTAGCCAGCCGTCCTCAGCACCGACTCGAGCATCGTCGCGACGCTGCCCTTCCCGTTCGTTCCCCCAACGTGAACGAAGCGCAGGGCACGTTCCGGGTGACCACGCACGTCAGCTGCGGCGGCGATGCGATCGAGCCCGAGCTTGATGCCGCGCGACTCCAATCCGTAGAGCCAACGCAGGGATTCCTGATACCGAGTCACCCTGCCAGATACTCGACCATGCGAGCCACGTTACTTCGCATGTCTCGTCGCGTGGAGATCATGTCGATCATGCCGTGCTCGAGAAGAAACTCGGCGCGCTGAAACCCTTCCGGAAGCTTCTGTCGAATCGTGTCCTCGATGACGCGCGGCCCCGCAAAGCCGATTAGCGCGCCCGGCTCCGCGATGTTGACGTCACCTTGAAGCGCGAAGCTCGCGGCCACTCCGCCTGTCGTCGGGTTGAGCAACACGCTGATGAACGGTGCACCTGCTTCGCGCAGCTTACCGCGCGCGGCAACCGTCTTGGCCATTTGCATCAGCGAGAGCGAGCCCTCCTGCATCCGAGCCCCGCCCGAGCAGGACAACAGCACGACAGGCTGCTTGTGCTCAGCGCCTCGCTCCATCATCCGGGTGACGACCTCACCCACCACCGAGCCCATAGAGCCGCCCATGAAACGAAACACGAACACCCCGAGTTGGACGGGACGGTCATCGATGTGCGCCGTACCCGCGAGAATGGCATCGTTCACGCCTGTTGATTCGCGCGCGGCCTCCACGCGGTCGGGATAAGCCTTCGAATCGACGAACCGGAGCGGATCTCCTGCGCTCAGTTCGGTGTCGAGCGCGGTCCAGGAGCCTTCGTCAGCGAGGAGCTCAATCCACTGTTCCGCCGTCAAGTGGAAGTGAAACCCGCACGCGGGACAAACTTCGAGGTTGCGCTCGAAGTCCTCCTTCTTCACCGCGTCACCGCAGGCGTCGCACTTGCGGAAGAGCCCCTGGCCGAGGGTCTTCTTCTCAGAGGCGTCGACTCCCGCTTTGGTTTTGGCGAACTCCGCCACGGCGAGTGGCTAGCATGAAGCCGAAACCGGAGCGACCCGTGAGCGCTTCGCGCGCGGCCTCAACGTGGCGCCCTGGCAACGATGGCTGAGAGGTGCCGCCCGGTCTGGCCGCGCTCGCGCCGGTGCGAAAAGAAGTGCGCGGCGTCGGTGTGTGTGCACCCGCCCACATCGTCGATCGCTTGGTCTGGGACCCCGGCCTCGCGAAGTTGAAATCGAACTAGCGCGGCGAGGTCACCATGGGGTTTCGCGTCACCGCGGCGGACAACCTCGGCTCCGTTCGCGGCATGCTCCATCTCGCGCGCGACTTCTTCGCCGATCTCGAACGCCTCAGCGCGAATGTGGGGACCGATCGCGACAACGAGATCGGCAGGATCGTGTGAAAGCGTCTCGATGGCGCGGGACACAATCCCGGCCACGGCGCCGCGCCATCCGGCATGGACGGCGCCGGCGTCTCCGCTCGATGGATGCGCGATCAGGACCGGCACGCAATCAGCAGTGCGCGCAGCAACGGCAAAGCCTTCCAGGCGAACGATGAGTGCGTCGCCCTCCGCGTCGGCAATGGTGCTGGCGACATCGGACGGGGAGATCTCTCGCACCCCAGTCCCATGCACTTGCCGCTGCTCGAAGAGGCGATCACCACCAAGCTCGAGACTTTTGGCAAAGCGCGACCGGTTCTCGCGAACCGCGTCGACATCATCGCCTAGGTGAAAACCGAGGTTGAGGGTGTCGTATGGCGCGATGCTCACCCCACCGGAACGCGTCGCAAACGCATGACGGAAGCCGTGCCGATCCAGAAGGGTGGAATGCAAAGCACACACATTGTGCTCTTTAGCACGGCGACGTTGCGCGAGCCGCTGCTGCACGCTAAGGAGGCCGTCCCCAAGTCCGGGCAGGGAGTTGGCTTATGCATCGGTTTCCGTCCGCGGAATGGACAGCAGCGCTGAGGATGGCGCTAAACAACGACCGCGCGTATCGCGAGGTGGGTAAGGCGTGGACGTTTGGAGCGGTCGCGATGATCGTCCGCTCCGATCCCGCGAACGGTGTGGAGCGGGCGGCGGGTATCATCCTCGACGTTCATGCGGGAGAATGCCGCAGCGCTAGGTTCGTCGAAGGAACCGATGACCCCGCGGACGCAGAGTTCGTGATCGTCGGATCGTATGCGCGCTGGAAAGACGTCATCGAAGGAAAGCTCGACCCCATCAAGGGCATGATGGAAGGGAAGCTGAAGCTGACCCGAGGGCATCTGCCGACGATCATTCGCTTCGTCGAACCGTCACGACTGGTGGTGTCGAGCGCCAGCAAAGTGCCAACGGATTTCAACTAGCGAATTAACGCTTTGAAAAAGGGGACTGTCCCCT
>CALJYC010000194.1 GCA_937984275.1 uncultured bacterium
GTTCGGTTTCCCGATCGCTAGGTGACACCTCGACCTCGACGAAATGCGTCCGGAGCTCGACCACCAATGACAACGACCCTTCCGCGAGGAAGACCTGACGCCAACTGCGGCCGCTGGCTTCGGTGACTTCGAGCGCGTGCCGCGTACCCGGCTTAACGCCGAACGCGGTGTTCTCGATTCTTCTGCCGTCGAGCGAGACCTCGGCCCCAGGCGGCACGCCGAGTAGCTCCACGGTCGCCATCACCACATCGGTCTCGGGCGTTTCTGCGGGGCGTGCGTTGGGGCCGCGCTCTAGCAGCGCCCAGGCGATCGCCACCAGAACTGCCAGCACCGAGAAAGCCATCATCCAACGGCTATCCAACACACGTCCCACACTGTTCAGGGGTTTCCCATCGTTGTCGCTAGGCGGGTGGGCCATCTGTGCTCCGCATCGCCACGGCTTCGAAACGTGCGCGATCGCTTTGCCATTGTAGGATGTTCACGCATGTTCCGTCACCTTCCCGGGTGGTTTCACGATGACGACAGCAATTCTTGAAGCACGCGGCCTGACCAAGAGTTACGGGGACCGGGTCGCCGTCGATCATCTCGACCTATCCTGCCGGGGCGGCACTGTCCTCGGGCTCCTCGGCCCGAATGGGGCGGGAAAGACGACCACGCTCCGAATGCTCTACGGGTTCGTTCCCCCGGACGAGGGGTCGATTCGTTACGCCGGCAAGCGCTTTGACGAAAACCGGGAAGAGGCCAAGCGCTCGATTGGAGTCTGCACCCAAGAGGACTCGCTCGACTACGATTTCACCGTCGCACAGAACCTCTTGATCTACGCAAGCTACTTCCGGCCGAGAGTCGACGACCTCGAGGGCCGCGTCGCGGAGCTCCTCGATCGATTCGACCTCGCCTCGTATGCCGATGCCTCGCCACACGTGCTCTCGGGAGGTTTCGTTCGGCGATTGCTGATCGCACGTTCGATCGTGCACCGGCCGAGCGTCTTGTTCCTGGACGAGCCCACGACAGGCCTCGACCCGAGCGCCCGCCTCGACGTGTGGGAGCTGATCGACAGCATGCGCGCGGACGGTTTGGCGATCGTGTTGACGACGCACTACATGGACGAGGCCGAGCGAGTGAGCGACGAGCTGCTCGTCATCCACGAAGGCCGCAGCGTGGCGCATGGCGAGCCACATCGTGTCATTGATACCGTACTTGGCGACCACGTGATCATCGTGCCCCGCGGCGAGCCTGCACGCGAAGAGATCGCGGCGTGGTTGAAAGCCCGAGGTGCAGAGCAGGTGGCCACCGTTCTCGGGGAGCTTCGTGTTCCGGTGAGCAAAGAGGATCTCGCCGAGCTTACCACCCGTTTCACCAACGCTGTCTGGCAGGTGCGTCCGCCCAATCTCGACGACCTTTTCATTGCGCTAGCGCGGCGCAACGGGAGATTCGAGTGAGCGGCTTGAGCAGCCTCACCGCGGTCGCCGACTGGCGTTCTTGGGCCGTGTTTCGCCGGAATGCCCTGGTTTTTCTGCGAAATTGGCGTACAGCGGTCATCCCGCCCGCGATGGAGCCCGTGATCTTCTTCGTCGCGTTCGGCATCGGCTTCGGTGGCTACATCGAAGACCTCAGCTATCGCGGGATCGATATCAACTACGCGACCTATGTGGCTGCAGGCTTGATCGCCTACACGGGTTTCGGCACGCCCTACTACGAAGCACTCTACTCCGCGTACGTTCGCATGTTCTACCAGAAGACCTGGGATGGCATCCTAGCGACTCAAGTCGAGCTCCCGAGTGTCGTATGGGGCGAAATCCTCTGGGGCGCAGTGCGCGGGATGGTGAACATCTCGATCGTGTCGTCTGTCATCGCGGTGTTCGACCTGATCGGTGTCGTCGATGTGAAGGTTCAGTTTCTGCTGATGATGCCTTTTCTCGGATTCGTTGCGGGCTGCGCGTTTGCTTCGTTCGCGCTGATCTTCACCGCGATCGTTCCGGCGATCGATCACATGAACTATCCGGTGTTCCTGATTGGCTGGCCTTTGAGCCTAGTGAGCAACACATTCTTCCCCATCGAGCCGCAAAGCCCAGCGTTGTGGGCGCTCATGCAACTCAACCCGGTGTATCAACTCGCGGAGTGCGCTCGCGGTCTCTTGGTGCTCGGAAGCCCCGGTCCGCACCTGATCGGGCTGCTCGGATCGACGGCTCTTTTCCTCATTCCGTGCACCCTTCTGTCGGTCCGATTGACCCGACGGCGAGTCCTTGGCGACTGAGCTGCCACAACCAAGAAATTCATTTGTCAGATCAATGAGTTAGAGGCTGCATCGGGCCTTGCGTCCACCCCCCTTCAAGGCTAGAAACTCACCCATGGCTGACCCCCCGATCGCGGAACCGACTCCGGCTGCACCAGGGTACGATCAAAGCGCGATTCAGGTGCTCGAAGGGCTCGAGGCGGTGCGGAAGCGGCCGGGCATGTACATCGGTGATCCGCACGATGGCACCGGCCTTCACCACCTGGTTTGGGAAGCGGTCGACAACGCGGTCGATGAGCATCTGGCGGGTCATTGCGACACCGTTCAAGTCATCGTTCACTCGGCAGGTTCGGTCACGGTCGTCGACAACGGGCGAGGCATCCCTGTCGGCATGCACGAAAAGGGCGTGAGCGCTGCGGAGGTCGTGATGACCCAACTTCACGCGGGCGGGAAGTTCAACAGCGATAGCTACTCGGTGTCCGCCGGTTTGCACGGCGTCGGCGTCAGCGCGGTCAACGCGGTGAGCGAATGGTTCAAGTTGGAGATCCGCCGCGATGGCAAGCT
>CALJYC010000195.1 GCA_937984275.1 uncultured bacterium
CGAAAGTGGCAACCCAACGCGAGCTCTAGGCCGCCCCCCAAGCACGCGCCGCGAATCGCGCAAACGACCGGCTTGCTCATCGTCTCGATGCGCCGGATGACACGGAGCCGCTGATCGATGAAGGCTTGGACGCCGCGTTCGCCGGCTGCAGCGCCGAACTCACGAATGTCGGCACCCACGGAGAAGTTTTCGCCCCCCGAACCGCGCAGGACGACCGCACGGACCTCCTGGTCTCCATCGATCCGTTCGATCGCGCTCTCGAGCGCGTCAATCAGAGCCATCCCTAGCCGGTTGTAGGGCGGATCATTGAGCTCGATCGTCGCGATCGAGCTCTCATGGTGAACGATGATCGGTTCCTCTGCGCTCATGACACTCCTTCGATACGGCGAGTCAGCTCTTCGTGCCACCATTATATCGGCGCTTCTTCGATGCCGTAGGTGAGAAACTCGTTGGCGCCGCTCCCGACCGCATCGTGTACCAGGCACGATCCCGCCGCTTGGAGCTGAGATACGTGCGCGACCACCATCGGTAGCGTGCGCAATGGACGGCGCTCGGATTGGAACCGTATGCGTACTCTCAGTACGACATGCGAGCCCGCACCTGCTGGGAAAGCTCTGGTATGCTCGCCCCCGCGATGCGCATCTTCATTACCGTCATGGCGCTCATCGTCCTTGTCGGCGTCGGGTCGCTGACGTGGCTCGCGATGCGCGGGCCTAGCGCAGCGCAGGCCGCGCGCATTGCTGCGGTGCTGCAGAGCACGGCCCCTCCCGAGGAGCCGGCCGCGTATGCGCATTGCGCGTCGTGCCATCTGCATGATGGCAGCGGCAGGCCCGACGGGTCGATACCGCGACTCACCGGGCAAAGGCGTTCGGTATTGGAGAACAAGCTTTATCGATTGCGTGCGGGAATCCTTCGCATGCCTGTGATGGACCCGTTCGCGCGCACCTTGGCCCCGCAGGACATCACCGAGATCGCGGCATACCTATCAGAGATGCCCACGCCAACGGTCGTGCCAAGCAAGGCCACCAAGCAGGAACGAGCCCAGGGTGCCTCTCGGTACGCGGAGCATTGCGCCTCTTGTCACGGCGCGAACGGAGAAGGGCAAGACGGATTGTTCGCTTCCCGGCTTTGCGGTCAGTACGCTGGCTACCTCAACCGCCGGCTCGCCGAGGTTGCGGCAAGGACTCGGGGCGATGCGGATGCGGTCATGCAAGATGTGATCGATGCGGTACCGGTCGATGATCTTCGCGTCATCGTGACTTGGTTGGCATACGGAAAGGGATGCACGGCCCCATGAGTGACCGCTTCAGTCGCAGGCGATTCGTGCGGTTGAGTGGAGGCGCCGCGGCGGCGGCATCGCTCGGAGCGCCCAGTCTGGTTCGCGCCGCAGCGGGCGATGACGTGCATCCCGCTCTGCGGCACGTGAACGTGATCATCGTCGGCGGAGGGCTCTCGGGTTTGATGGCAGGCCGCGAGCTCCAACGGCGCGGGATAGACTCGTTTCTCGTGCTCGAGGCGAGGGAGCGCGTCGGCGGGCGTACCCTCAACATGCCGATTGGGGGCGGACACATAGTGGAAGTCGGCGGAGAGTGGATCGGGCCGGGCCAAGACAGCATTGCTGCCTTGATCGCCGAGCTCGGCATCGGCGCCTTTGATTCGTACTACGAGGGCGACACCACGTATGACATCGAAGGGGCGATCTCTCGCGGCTTGCTGCCGGACGTCAGGCTTGCGGAGGGCGCCGATTTCGCCAAGGTCGCCTGGCAGCTCGACCGTCTGTGCAAGAAGATGCCGGTGGGTGAGCCGTGGCGCATGAAAGACGCATTGGCGCTCGATCGGACGACTCTCGGTGAGTGGTTGCGCGAACACGCGTCGACGAGCTTCACACCGTCGGTCTTCCGCCTCATTAGCCGCGCTGTTTGGTCTGGCTACCCGGAACGCATCTCGCTGCTCTGGGTCTTGCACTACCTGCGTTCGGCCGGCGGTTTTTTGCCTGTAATCCTCAATGACGGCGGAGCTCAGGATCAGCGTATCGATGGCGGCTCCCAAGTGATCTCGGAGCGACTGGCAACCGATCTTGGAGACCGAGTTCTTCTCGCCCGGCCCGTGCTTCGCATCGAAGACGACGCCCCGAATCGCATGCGGGTGGTCACCCCGGTTGAGACCTTCACCGCTGATCGGGTCATCGTCGCAATGGCCCCCGCCGATACGGCGCGCATCGAGTTTGCGCCGGCACTGCCGAAGCCGCGCCAGAACTTGGTGTCCGGCTGGGCGCGCTTGCCCCGCTTGCCGCTCGTCAAAGCCGCCATGCTCTACAAGAGCCCGTTCTGGCGTGCCGACGGCCTCAATGGCGCGATGCAAAGCGACCGGAGCCCGATTCAGCTGGTCTTCGACAACTCCCCCGAAGACGGGTCGATGGGTGTCCTCAGCTGCTTCCTTTCCGTCGTTGAGTGCCCTCACCTCGCAGACCGCAGAGCCCGCGAGGAGGGATTGAAGGACGAGCTCGCCCGCTACTTCGGTCCCAAAGCGCTCGATGCCACCGGCTATGTCGAGAAGGACTGGTCCGCTGACCCCTGGAGCACCGGTTGCATTACTCCGCTCACGCCTGGCGTGCTCACCGCGGGCGGCGAGCATTTGCGCAAGCCCGCAGGCCGGATTTTTTGGGCAGGCACCGAGAGCGCCAAGCGTTGGTGCGGCTACATGGACGGGGCAATCTCGGCGGGTGCAAGAGCCGCAAATGAGGTCCAGGCCTCGCTGAAGGCTTAACGCGGCGCGATCGCGCTCGAGATCCAGCGGCGGGACTCCACCGGATCGATGACGGCATCGATTTCGAAGTGCGCAGCCATGTTGACTGCCTTTCCGCGCTCGTAGAGTTTCCCCACCATTTGCTGGAACATCTCGTCGCGTGCTTCGGGGTCCGCGATCGACTCGAGCTCCTTTCGAAATCCGAGCTTGACCGCGCCCTCGAGGCCCATCCCTCCGAACTCACCGGTTGGCCAAGAGATCGTAAACGCAGGGGCTTTGAAGCTACCCCCGGCCATCGACTGCGCGCCGAGGCCGTATCCCTTGCGCAGCACGATCGTGCAGAACGGAACCTTCAGCGAGGCGCCCGTGGTGAAGAGTTTTGCGGCGCGCTTCACGAGGCCCGTCTCTTCGGCTTCCGGACCCACCATGAATCCGGGGGTGTCGCACAGAAACACTAGCGGAATTCCGAATGTATTGCAGAGGCCCATGAAGCGGCTTCCCTTATCCGCTGCGTCGCCATCGATCGCGCCCCCGAGATGCATTGGGTCGTTGGCGATGATGCCGACGGGCTTGCCTTCGATGCGACCGAGTGCGGTGACCATGCCAGCGCCGAAGCCCCCGGTCAGCTCGAGCACCGAATCGGCGTCGGCTAAGGTCTCGATCACGTTGCGCACGTCATACACCCGGAGACGGTGCTCCGGGATTGCCGAGCGAAGCAGGCGTTGGTCTGCGCACTCCCAACCCAGAAGGGCCCCTTGGAAGTACGAGAGGTACTTCTTCGCCACGGCGACCGCCTCGACGTCATCATCGACGAGCACATCAATGACGCCATTGCGATACTGGGACGCCGACGGGCCGATCTCCTCGGGCGCAAACACGCCAAGGCCTCCGCCTTCGATCATGGCCGGGCCGCCCATGCCGATGTTCGAGGATCTGGTCGCGATCACGACGTCGCAACAACCGAGGAGCGCAGCGTTGCCCGCGAAGCAACGGCCTGAGTTGACGCCAACCAACGGCACTTTGCCGGAAAGCTCGGCGAAGTATTGAAACGCGCGGCAATCGAGACCTGCGACGATGGCGTGGTCTGTGTCGCCAGGGCGGCCCCCGCCTCCCTCCGAGAACAGCACGATCGGAAGCCCACGCTGCTCGGCGAGCTCGAACATGCGGTCCTTCTTCAGGTGATTCATCGTGCCCTGGGTGCCTGCGAGCACCGTGTAGTCGTACGACATCGCCGCGCACTGCGTGCCGGTGTCGCCGAAGACGTCGCCGTTCACGCGTCCGATCCCCGCGACCATGCCGTCGGCAGGCGTGCGCTGAATCAAGTCCTCGATCGGCCGGCGTCTTCGTTGAGCCGCAATGACCAGTGCGCCATATTCGACGAGTGTTCCCTCGTCTACGAGGTCGGCGATGTTCTCCCGCGCCGTGCGCTGGCCCGTCTTACGACGCTTGGCAACCGCGTCCGGCCGGTTCTCATCGAGCCCAAAGGCATGCCGCTCGCTCACTTCCGCGAGGTCGGGACGTATGTCGCCGAGCGAAGTTTCCTCGTTCGTACGCAGCGCAGCCTCGCCGTGCTCCGCGGGTTCCAACAGCACCAGCGGATCTCCAGCCGCCACCATCGCGTCGGGTCGAACGAGTACCTTCCGTACAATGCCGCTCTGTTCCGCCGTGACGATGTGTTCCATCTTCATCGCCTCGAGGATCACGAGCGTTTGACCGGCGGAGATCGCCTGGCCGACTTCGGTCCGGACGCTAACCACCAGCGCCTGCATCGGGGCTCGAACGTGGAACCTTTCGCCCATCCCACGGTGTTAGCAGCTTCTGAGGACGAATTAACCCTTTCAAAAAGGGGTCTGACCCCTTTTTCGGTGGGTTGGGGTGAGGGGGTGGACGAAAAGCCGACGGGGTGGGGGGGTCTTGGATTACGGTGTGCCGATGGAGCGTACGGAGAAGAACGTTCGGTTGGGGATGACGCTGCCGGTGGGTGGGGCGGAGCGAGCGGTTGAGCTGGCTCGCGTGGCCAAGGACCGGGGCTACGACGAGATATGGATGGCGGAGGTCAACGGGGGCGACTCCTATGCGCTTGCGGGCGCGGTTGCGCAGGGCGTGCCTGGGATGCGGATCGGTACCGCAGTCGTTCCCGCTCAGACGCGAACGCCGATGATGCATGCGATGGCGGCCATGACGCTGAGCCAGCTGACCAGCGGCAACTTCATTCTCGGAATTGGGCTTTCATCTCCGAACATCGTGCAGGATTGGGCTGGCCAACCCTACAACAAACCGCTGACACGAATGCGTGAGCACGTTGAGGTGCTGCGCCAGATGCTGAGCGGACAGAAGACTACCTACGAAGGCAGGACGCTCTCGGCCAAGGGGTTTCGTCTCGGGGGCGCGACAGTTGGCGAGGTTCCGATCTATCTCGGCGCACTGAACAAACGCATGTTGCGACTGACCGGGGCGCTCTGCGATGGCATCTGCCTCAACATGGTTCCGGAGTCTGCGCTGCCTCAGGTCCTGGGCGAGGTGCGTGCCGGCGCAGAAGAGGCGGGGCGTGACCCTGGCGCCATCGAGGTCGTCGCGCGGCTTCACGTCGTGATGGTCGATGATCCCGGCATGGGGCGGAACCTGATCCGTACGGTCTTCGGCGCCTATGCCGCGACGCCGGGTTACAACAAGTGCTTCGAGTGGATCGGCTTCGAAGACGAAGCGCGGCAGATCCGGGAGGCGTTCGCCAAGGGCGACCGAGCGGGCGTCGCCATGGGGGTGACCGACAGGCTCTGTGATGCCATGGCCGTGGTGGGCAACCGCGATACGGTCCGCGCGCGGATTCGTGCGTACGCCCAAGCGGGCATTGACGTTTGGGTGGTCAACCCCATCGCCGACCTCTCGGCGGTTCCG
>CALJYC010000196.1 GCA_937984275.1 uncultured bacterium
GGCGTCCCTGAGGTCGAGGTGACGTTCGACATCGATGCGGACGGCGTGGTCAACGTGAGCGCCAAAGACCTGGGCACGAGTCGCGAGCAGAACATCGTCGTCGTGGCATCGAGCGGTCTCACCGAAGCGGACATCGAGCGCATCATCGGAGAAGCCGACGCCTACAAGACGACCGACCAAAAGCGTCGCGAGCTCGCCGAGCTCCGCAACGCCGCTGAAGCTCTGCTGTACACGAGTGAACGGGCAGTCGCAGAGTGCCGCGAAATGGTTCCCGAGGACGTCGTGGCTCAGGTCGAGGCCGACATCGAGTCGTTGCACGTCTGTGTCGATGAAGGTGACGCCATCGCGATCAAAGACGCCCTCGAAACACTCGAGCTGAGCGCCTACAAGATCGCCGAAGCGATGTACGGCAGCGTCGACCTCGAGGCGCCTGTCGAGAACGAAGCCCAGTCCGACTCGTGAGCACCGAAGAGCGAGCCCGGGCCACGGGCGCGGAGTGGTTGGCCCGAATGCGCTGGGGAGCGCTGGCGATCCAGGCCGTGGCGATCCTCGTAGCGACCAAGGGCTTGGGGGTCGAGCTTCCGGTCGTTCCCATGTGGTCCTTAGTCGCCGTCGGCGCCCTGTCGAACCTCTGGTTGGCGTCCCGCGCGAATCGCGCCGGCCACCTAGGCGCATTCTTGGTCCTCGATGTCGTGCTTCTGACCGGCCTACTCTACTTGTCCGGGGGGCCGACCAACCCTTTTAGCGTCATCTACGTCGTCTACATCGCAATGTCCGCGGTGATGTTGGCACCCAAATGGACCTGGGCCATCGCCGGTCTTTCGATCGTCTCGTTCGCCGCCCTCTTCGTCGTCCACGTCCCGAGCGAGCACCTAGGTCACGCAGGTCACAGCGGCGGGTTTCAAACTCACCTGTACGGAATGTTCATCGCGCTCGTGTTGGCGGTTGCGTTGATCACGTATTTTGTGAGCCAGCTGTCCCTCGAGCTTCGTCGGCGCGAACGGGCGCTCGCCGAAGCAGCGGAGCGGACGCACCGATGGGGACAGCTCGCTTCGATTGCAACGTTGGCCGCCGGCGCCGCGCATGAGCTCGGGACTCCGCTCGGGACGATCGCCGTCGCTGCCAAGGAGATGGAGCGACGAGCGCGGAAGGTCCCCGGGGGCGAAGTGCTCGCCGAAGACGCGGAGCTGATTCGCGAGGAGCTAGAGCGATGCCGCGTGGTGCTCGATCGAATGGCTACGGCGGGTGGCGAATACGCGGGCGAGACCCCGAGCTCGCTGCCGGTCGACGCTCTATTCGCTGACGTGCGTACTCGCCTCAGCCCCGAGCAGGCGAAACGCTGGGTTACCACGACGGATGTCGCCACCGTGGAGGCGCCCAAAGAAGCACTCTTGCAGATGATCGAGAACATCGCGCGAAACGGCTTCGACGCGTGTGACGCGGGTCGAGTGTCGCTCGACGTGCGCGGGCTCGATCGGGCGGTCGAGTTGCGCTTCGTCGACGAAGGGCATGGAATGGATGACCTCGCGGTGAAACGCGCGACCGACCCGTTCTTCACGACGAAGAACGCCGGGGACCGGATGGGCCTAGGGTTGTTCCTGGCCCGGACGCTCGTAGACTCGTTGGGCGGCCAACTGACGATCGATTCGGTGACCGGCCAAGGCACGACGATCCGCGTCGTGCTTCCGCAAGTTCTACGAGGCTCATGACCGAAACCCTCGACGACCGCACGCCTAAGCCATCCATCCTACTCGTCGACGATGATGAGCGGTTTCGGTCACGCATGGCGCGCGCATTCGAGGAGCGAGGTTACGAAGCGCAACATGCCGAAGGGTACGACGGCGCGATCGAGATCGCGGAGCACGAGAGCACCGAGTACGCGGTAGTCGACCTTCGCATGCCGGGAAAGTCTGGTTTGGAGGTGGTTCGCGAGCTACATCGAATCGACCCGGCGACCAAGATCGTCGTGCTGACCGGCTACGGAAGCATCGCAACCGCGCTCGAAGCGGTGCGGCTCGGCGCGACGCACTATCTTACCAAACCGGCGGACGTCGACGAGGTGATCGCATCGTTCGATCGAGGTGACACCGAAACGGCCGTGGAGGCTTCGTCTGCCGAAGGCGGGGCCCCCGAAACCCCGTCCTTGGCCCGAGTCGAGTGGGAGCACATCCAACGAGTCCTGACCGACTGCGGGGGCAACATCACCAAGGCCGCGGAAAAACTAGGAATTCACCGGCGTTCGCTCCAACGGAAGCTCTCGAAGTTTCCGATGCCACGCTGAGCCGCTGCGACGATTTGCCACGTACAAGATCGGCCGCCCCATACCTAAGCTCCGGCGGTGAAGGGATGTTGGGTGATGGCGGCGTTGGTCGCGCCGTTGTGGATCGCTGCGGAGGTGTCCGCGTGCGGAACGTGCTCTGTGGGCGATCCGACCCTCACCATCGTCGGCTTCGAGCAGCCCAAAGCTAACCGAGTTCGCACGTCGGCAACCTTGCGCCATCGCAACGACAGCATCGGCGAAACCGAGGTCGACAAGCTGACGCTCTCCGAGCAGCGAATGGAGCTTGCCGGCGCATACTCGCCGACCGATCGTGTCAGCCTTTCGCTCATGATGCCGGTGGTTCACCGGTTGATCAGTGAGGTGAATCTCGCCGAGGCCAGCATTTGGGCGCCTGGCGACTTGGACTTCCGAGTGCGCGGTGTCATTTGGCGGGACCGAAAATTTGCGCCTCGTCATCTAGTCAGCCTGATCGGGGGTCTCGAGTTCCCAACGAGCTCGATCGAGTACGATGCCAACGGTGTGCCGTTGCCGCTCGAATTTCAGGCTGGAACCGGTTCCTGGGATCCGATCGCGGGAGCGGCGTACACCATGTTTTCGGACCCGTGGTCCGTATACGTCTCGTCCGTTGCGATTTTTCCAACGACCGGCATCGCGGATACGCGCGCGAGCAACAGCTTTCGGCAGACGGCGCTCGGCCAGTACCAGCCCTGGAGCTTCCTCGGCTTCCAAGTCGGCGTCGAGTTCCGGATCGATGGGCCGGGATACATAGGTGGCGTTCGTGATCCCAACACCGGTGGTCACATCACCTACGGCACGCTCGGCCTCGTTGGGCTACCCCACGACAAGGTCGTCATGCACGTGACCGCTGCGCTTCCCCTCATCCAGCGCCTCGACGGCACCCACACAGAAGGCTTCGCGTTCACGGCAGGGTTAGTCTATGAGATCTAGGCTTCTCATCGCGATTGCCTTGCTCAATCTCGCGTCGCTCGTGCACTGCATGCGGGTGACCGATGGCATCGAAGTCGACGTCGCATATCAGCCCAAAGCGACCCCGGCGCAGATCCGGACCGACATGGGATACCGCGTCGCTCTGGAGCGTGCGCTCATCGTGCTGGGGAAGGTCGAGCTGATCCGATGTGACAATTTTGTCGCGGATCTACGGGGGCTCCTCGCACCAGCGCGGGCAAGGGCGCACGTCCTCGACACGCCGACCAGCCTCGGAGTCCCGCTGATCATCGATTTGATGGAAAGTGCCGGCACGCCCGAGTTCGCTGGAACGATGAAGCCGCCCCCCGGCCGCTATTGCGGCCTCCGGGTTCTTGGCATGCCCGCCGATCAGGATGCGGTAGGTCTAACCGACGAAACCCTGGACATGATGCAAAACAGTGTCCTCATCGCGGGACAGGTCGAAGACGAATCGACCGGGGAGGAGACTCCGCTGCTGGCACGCATCTGGGAGGTGCTCGACTGCGAGGTGCGATTCGACCGGCCTCTCGTCTTCGACAGCCCAGTCCTCGAAAGCGTCTCCATCCAGATCGACCACACGAGTTGGTTCGATGGCATCGATTTTGCGCTGCAAGACTCAAACGCGGTGCAACAGCAGATAACCGAAAACGTACGGTCGTCGTTGCAGGCAGTCCTTCCACTGGCGGAAGCAGACCTCTAAGACCGCGGAGAAATAGTTGATGAATAAGATTGGGATTCTTGTATTGACGCTTGTGTTCGCGAGCCTTGGTTGTGGGAGCAGCAGCGGCGATGCCGTGAGCTCGCAGGATGTGACGATCGAGTTTGCGGGGAAGGTTGGCGCGGATGACTTCGTGTGTGGCGACACGTATGAGAATCTTGGAGCCACCAACGACCCGCTCAAGCTCACCGACTTTCGCTTTTACGTCCAGGACGTAGCGGTCCAAAACACCGACGGAACGTGGGTTCCCGTCGAGCTCACGCAGAACCAGTTTCAACTCGACGATGTCGCCCTTTTAGACTTCGAGGACGGTTGCGGCGGGTTCGGAGGCCCGGAGCTCAACGACGTGGTCTCGGGCACAGTACCCGAAGGCGAGTACGTTGGCGTGAGCTTCAAGATGGGGGTCCCCGTGGAGCTGAACCACGCCGACCAGGCCACCGCCAACGATCCGCTCAGCCTGAGTTCGATGTTCTGGAGCTGGCGTGGAGGTTACAAGTTCCTCCGAATCGACTCCGGCAACATCAAGGACGACCCGGCCGTCTGGCGGATGCACCTGGGCAGCACCGGCTGCGGGATGACCGACGACCCGAGCACACCCCCGGAAGCACCCTGCACAAACGGGAACCGAGTGGACGTGACGCTCGACGCCTTTGATACCGAAAACGACGTGGTCGTCGCAGACATCGCCGCGTTGGTCGACGGCGCTCCCCTAGGTGACAACGACGAAGGGACACCCAAAGGCTGCATGGCCGCACCCGACGACTCGGATTGTGGCCCGATCTTCGACAACCTCGGGCTTCCGTTCAACGGCTCCGAGCCAGGCGTACAAACATTTTTCTCGATTGAGTAGAACCTCCTCGATCGAGGGATGAACCCTAATCACACCTCCCAATGAAACACGCAACTC
>CALJYC010000197.1 GCA_937984275.1 uncultured bacterium
GGTAGCCGCGTTCGGCTTCGTTCCGATGGCGGTAGCGACCAGCGCCGGCGCCGAAGTACAACGGCCGCTGGCCACGGTGGTCATCGGAGGGTTGGTCACGTCCACCTTGCTCACCCTGTTCGTATTGCCCGCCGTGTACACTTGGCTCGGCAAGAAGGACGCCTAGCACCTTTCGGCAGCTTCAAACCGGCCCTTCATCTTGCCCATCCACATGCTCATCAGCGCGGGCTTGGGCAGGCCGAGTGACCGCAGCTCGTCCGCAATCGGGTGCGCGCCAAGCTCGAGCTCCGCGCCGCCCATGCCGACGCCAAGATCCTCGGCGCTCGACATGAACGGGGTCTTGTGCAGAACGCCATCGATGTAGCTGTACGTGCAAAGGGCTTGCTCGGGGAAGTTTCGTTTCCCGCCCATGGGCAAGCTCAGCTTCAATACGTTCTGTCCGTCCTTGCTCCACACGCACCGGGCACGCTCCCCACTCGTGTCGAAATCGATCTCGTCGACGGTCTTGGGAAACCCCCAAATGGCCTTCCCTGCTTCACACGTAAACGACTGGTTCACGGGAAGATGAATGATGTGCGTCGGAAGAAGCCCCCGCATCATGTCGGCCGCGGCGCCGATGTAAGGGACGCCTTTGCGATCTCCACGCTTGCGGACGAAGAGCGCGATAGACACTTCGTTGTAGTCCCCGAGGTCGTTGTCTCGGTAGTCGATGCACGCGATGCTGAGCAACCCGCGACCCGGAAGGACCTCGGCGATCTCCAGCTCTCGACCGGGCAGCAGGGCTTGAGCGGCTCGCGAGCTCACCAGCCAGGTGGCCGTAGCGGAACACGCGTCCCGGACGATGCACGGCATGGTGACGGTGCGCCCTTGAATGAGATAGTCGCCCGGGCGGGGCTCGCGCAGCTCGGCTTCCATTGCGGCGGAGTATATGGAAGGCTCTCGCCCCTCGCCACGGAAAGCCCCGCTCGATGACCTCGAAAAAACGCCTCTCCTTTCTGGATCGCTACCTCACGCTTTGGATTTTCGTCGCGATGGGGGTCGGCGTCGCACTTGGCTACTTGGTGCCTGGCTTTGCGGGCGCTCTCGACGCCATGAGCGTCGGCACCACGTCGATCCCAATCGCGGTCGGCCTGATCCTCATGATGTACCCGCCCCTCGCCAAGGTTCGCTACGAGGAAATGGGCAGGGTGTTCCAGAACAAGAAAGTGCTCGCCCTCTCGTTGATCCAGAACTGGGTCATTGGGCCGGTGCTCATGTTCGTGCTCGCCGTGACATTCTTGCCGGACAAGCCCGAGTACATGGTTGGGCTGATCCTGATCGGTCTGGCGCGCTGCATCGCGATGGTCATCGTCTGGAACGACCTGGCCCGCGGCGACCGCGAGTACGCGGCCGGCCTCGTGGCTTTCAACTCGATCTTCCAGATCCTGTTTTTCTCGGTGTATGCGTGGTTCTTCATCACCTGGCTGCCAGCGACACTCGGTCTCGAAGGCGCCGTAGTAGACATCACCATCGGCGAGATCGCCAAGAGCGTGGCGATTTACCTAGGCATCCCCTTCGCCGCGGGCTTCCTGACCCGTACGACCCTGATCAAGTCGAAGGGGCGCGAGTGGTACGACAAGTCCTTCGCCCCCCGCATCGGTCCGATCACACTGGTGGCGCTCCTCTTCACAATCGTAGTGATGTTCTCGCTCAAGGGCGACATGATCGTACAGCTCCCGTTCGACGTCGTTCGGGTCGCGGTGCCGCTCCTGATTTACTTCGTGGTCATGTTCTTCGTTTCGTTCTGGCTATCGAAGCTCGCCGGGGCCAACTACGAAGAAGCTGCCACGCTTTCATTCACCGCCGCGTCGAACAACTTCGAGCTCGCGATCGCCGTGGCGGTTGCGACCTTTGGAATCCACCACGGTGCGGCTTTCGCCGCGGTGATCGGTCCCTTGGTCGAAGTCCCGGTGCTGATCGGGCTGGTCAACGTCTCGTTGTGGATCGGGAGGAAGTACTTCGCCAAACCAGCCGTGCTAGAAGCCTAGCGCTATGAGCGACAGCCCACAGAGAGTTGCCGTCGTCACCGGCGCAAGCCGCGGCGTCGGAAAAGGAATCGCGATCGCGCTCGGTGCAGCAGGCGTGACGGTGTACGTAACGGGCCGAAGCAGCGAAGGCACGAAGACCCATCCTCTCGGGGGAACGGTTGAAGCCACCGCAGAGGCTGTGACCCAGGCAGGCGGAAAAGGGATTGCCGTCTCGTGCGACCACTCCGACGACGAGCAGGTGAAGCATCTGTTCGAGCGTGTCGGAGACGAGCAGCGGCGCCTCGACATCTTGGTCAACAACGCAACGGCGGTTCCAAGAGAGCTCGCCAAGCCAGGCCCCTTCTGGGACAAGTCGCTCGACCTGCTGCGCCTCCTCGATGTCGGGCAACGCTCACACTACGTCGCAAGCTATTTCGGTGCTCCGTTGCTAGTGCGGACGGGCGGTGGTCTCGTCGTGTTTACGTCGAGCTACGGGGCTCGTTGCTACATGCACGGCCCAGCCTACGGCGCAGGCAAAGCCGGCGTCGACAAGATGGCGATGGACATGGCCGTGGACTTTCGCGATCACGGGGTCGCGGCGATGAGCCTCTGGCTCGGCTTCGTTCGAACGGAGCGCAACGAGCCCCTGTTCCAGCACCCGGACGCCATGAAGGGACCGTACGGAAAGTTCCTCGCCAATGCCGAGAGCCCCAAGCTCATCGGCCGGGTCATCGAGGCGCTGCACCGGGACCCGAAGCGCATGGAACGCTCGGGCAACGTCCTCATCATCGCAGAGCTCGCCGAGGAATTCGGTATTCAGGAGGCCGACGGACGGCAACCGAAGTCGAACCGAGAAGTCCTGGGTGCACCGCCTGAGCCCAGCTCCGTCGTGGTCCGCTAGGCGACCCGAGAGAACAAGTACAGCATCTCGGTTGCGATCTGCAGGCAGCGCTCGTCGTAGAGCGCCGTCTCCTCCGGCGTGCCATCAGCGACTTTGGGGTCGTCGTACTGAATCGGCGCGCGGAGGGCGGCACCAAGGACGACTGGACATGCCTCATCTGCCTCGGCGCAGGTCATGACAGCCACGAACCCCTCGGCGGCGTTGACAGGATCATCGTAAGTCTTCGAGAAGCATTCCATCACGGGGCCGTCTTGATCGAACGTCACTCGATAGCGGGGATTGTCACCTCCAGGGTTTTCGATGACGAAACCAGCCTTCTTCATCGCAGCCACCGCGCGCGGATTGAACGCGGTCGCCTCGGTGCCACCAGAATAGGTGCGAATCCCGTCGAGCCCGAAATGCGCGGCAGCAGCCGCGGCCCATAGTTGCCCCATGTGACTCCGCCGGGAGTTGTGGGTGCAGATGAAGGTGAGCTCGGCCGCCTCCCCTGCGTTGCGCTTCGACGAAACAAACGCCGCGACCTTCTCCAGCGAGCGCTTCCGCTCCTCGGAGATCCCGTTCAAATGCAGGAGAGCGCGGTCGATATATCGCGTGAGCGCAGGATGCATTCGCGGTTTCCGTACCGCCATCGACGCTCCAAAGCCATGTTTTTCTGTCTGTGCGTGTTGGCGTAGGGGGCCCATCGCGGATATGGTCGTGCGTCCCAACCCCAGGAGGCGCCATGTATCTCGTGACCGGAGCCAGCGGCTTCATCGGAAAGCACTTGCTCGACGCGCTCACCAAGCGTGGCCAGACGATCTACTGTCTCGTGTATCCGCCCGCTGTGGCGGACTTCCACGATCTCATCGATGAGCGATGGCCCTCGGCACGCGAGCAGTTTGTCGTGCTTCCGGGCGACATCAGCAAACCCCTGTGCGGCTTGTCCCAGGACACGATCGACGAGCTCGGGGACAACATACGGCACATGTTCCACCTCGCGGCGCTCTACGACATGACGGCGGGTATGGAGGAAAGCCAGCGGGCCAACGTCCTCGGCACGCGCAACGCATGCCGACTGGCCGAAGCGCTCGATGCGACGCTGCACTACACTAGCTCGACGGCCGTGGCGGGCGACTACATCGGCTTCTTCCGAGAGGACATGTTCGATGAAGGTCAGAAGCACAAGAACCCGTACTTCAAGACCAAGTTCCTCGCCGAGAAGCTCGTGCATGACGAATGCCAGACGCGCTACAAGATCTACCGCCCGGGCGCCGTGATCGGATCCTCGGTCGACGGGGAAGCAGACAAGATCGATGGCATCTACTACGCCTTCAAGCTGATCCAGCGAATGCGGCGGGCGCTTCCCAGCTGGTTCCCCCTGATCGGGTTCGAGGGCTCGGAGCTTCACGTCGTGCCGGTCGACTACGTGGCCCGGGCCATCGACGCCATTGCGCACAACGAGGACACGACCAGCAATACCTTTCACCTCACCGACCCGAAGCCAAAGAGCTTTGGTGACGCGCTCAATCTCATTTGCGAGGCGGCACATGCTCCGCGGTTCGATGCGCGGATCGATCCACGGGTTGTGAAGCTGATTCCGCGGGGCCTCGTGGGTCTGCTAGGCGCGATGCCCTCGGTCAAGACTGCACGTCGTGAAATACTAGCGGACATCGGCATTCCGGAGTCCGTTCTCCCGTACGTCAACTGGCGGTCCTCGTTCGACACCCGCGAAACTGAGAAGGCACTCGCCCGAACCGACATCCAATGCCCTCCTCTCGAAGAGTACGTCTGGAAGGTCTGGGACTACTGGGAGCGCCACATGGACCCCGACCTCTTCCAAGATCGCACGTTGCATGGGCGAATCGGAGGAAAGGTCGCCATGGTGACCGGTGCATCGAGCGGGATTGGTGAGGCCCTTTCCATCCGTCTGGCGGAGGCGGGTGCCAAAGTCCTGCTGGTGGCGCGCTCACACGAGAAACTCGAAGCGGTCCAGGAAGCGATCGACTTCCGCGGGGGCGAATCGCTGATCCATACCTGCGATCTCTCCGACCCGGAGGACGCGGACCGGCTCGTGCGCGAAGTGCTCGACGAGTACGGCCACGTCGATCTACTGGTGAACAATGCCGGGCGCTCGATCCGTCGAGGCGTGTCGCACTCGTACGATCGCTATCACGACTTCGAGCGCACGATGCAGCTCAACTACTTCGGCTCGCTCAAGCTGATCCTGGGTCTGCTGCCAACCATGCGTGAGCGCAAAGAGGGCCAGATCGTCAACGTCTCCAGCATCGGCGTGCAGACGAACGCGCCACGGTTCAGCGCGTACGTCGCGAGCAAAGCCGCCCTTGATGCGTTCAGCCGCTCGATTGCAAGTGAGGTCGTCACGGACGGTATCAGCGTCACGACTGTCTACATGCCGTTGGTGCGCACCCCCATGACCGCACCCACGAAGATCTACGAGGCGTTCCCCCTTCGATCAACGGACGACGCGGTCGACATGATCGTCGATGGCATCATCCACCGAAAGAAGCGCGTAGCAACACGCCTTGGCATCTTCGGAGAGGTGACTTACTCGATCGCGCCCAGGCTCGTTGACCGCATCCTCAACACCGGCTTCCGCTTGTTCCCCGATTCGCCGCGGAGCAAGGGAGAGAAACACACAGCACCAGGCCCCGAAGCGGTGGCGTTCGCCCACATCATGCACGGGATTCACTGGTAGGCCCCTTGCGCAGGCTATTCGAGGCGACTGCCATGCCCGACCGAGATTGGTGGCAGACGCTTTGGCCCGACCCGAAGCGAGTTCTCGCGGACATAGGCGTCGTCGGGGGGATGCAGGTCATCGACCTGTGCTGTGGCGACGGCTACTTCACCGCCCCCATGGCACAGTTGGTCGCCGATGGAACGGTGTGCGCGGTGGAGCTTTCCCCCGAGATGATCGCCGCGGCACGCGCAGAAGCGGAACGGGCGGGTGTTGCCAACGTCCGGTTCATTCAGGGCGACGCGATGACCCTACCCGAGCTGCTGCCAGCCGCCGTGGACCTGGTGTTGATCGCCAATACCTTCCACGGCGCCCCGGACCACACCGGTCTTGCTCGCGCCGTTCGGGCAACGCTGCGGCCCGACGGGACCTTCGTCGTGATCAATTGGTGGCCGAGGCCGCGGGAAGAGACCGCCGTCCTTGGCAAGCCACGCGGCCCGTGTTTCGAGCTCCGCTTTTCACCAGAACAGGTCGCCGCCTGGGTCGAACCGGCGGGCTTTCGACTTCGAGAGGTGAAAGAGGTAGGCCCTTACCACTACGGCGCCATCTTTGATGTCGCTGACGGGAGGGATTGATGACGTACTTCGCGGCACTTACGGGGCTACTCGTGGGCAGCGGTTACGGATACATCGCTCAGCGCGGAGCGTTTTGCATGAACTCCGGCTTTCGCACCGCGGTGACGGAGCGCAACACTACGAAGGTCAAGTCCTACGTGCTCGCGATTGCGTTGCAAATGCTCGTCGTTCCACTGGTCTTTGCGCTTGGACTCTCGAACCCGACGTATCCAGCGATGTTTCCGATCGGAGCCGTACTGGGCGGGCTGATTTTCGGCGCATCCATGCGCTGGGCGGGCGGCTGCGCCGCAGGTGTTTGGTACAAAGTGGGGTCTGGGAGCCTGGGCGCCCTGACTGCGGTGTTGGGTATGGCTATCGGAGCCGCTGCGCTCGAGGTTGGTCCTCTCGTCGGTTTGCGGACCGCGGTTCAGTCGGCAGGGCCCTCCGTGAGCAACACTCCCCTCGAAATGTCGTGGGCCTGGGCCCCGGTTACCGGACTCCTGCTCCTCGTCGTGTTGTGGCGAGCCGCGCCGGGTCAGGCCGGAGCGTGGTCTTGGCGCCGCACTGGTATCGCTATGGGAATCGTTGGGATCGTCGCGTGGCCCTTGTCGAGTCTCGCGGCCCGTGACTTCGGAATGGCCGTCGTGCCGGGGACAGTCACCCTACTCACCGATCCCGTGAGGCGCTTGATGAGTTGGGACGTGCTGTTCGTGCTGGGCATCCCTGTCGGCGCCTTCGTTGCCGCCCGAAGAAGTGGACCCGTCACGGCCTCGAAAGTTTCTGCCGCAAGTGCGAGCAAGCATTTCGCCGGAGGCCTCGGTCTTGGCGTTGGAGCATCGCTAGCCGCGGGCTGCACCGTGGGGCATGGCTTGACAGGAGTTCCGCTCCTGGCGCCCGGCAGCATGCTCGCGATCGTGTCCATCTTCGCGGGCAGCGCAATCACCTCTCTCTGGACGCAGCGAGGCATGAGCCGCGCCGTCAGCTAGGGGAAGAGCTCGGCCTGAGACGCTGCTCGTCGCTTCGAGCCGCTCCAACAGCACCTCCAAAAGCGCGAGCGAGCGGAGCTCTCTATCGGGGTGATCGAAATAGTGGTCCACACCCGGCTCGACGATGGTGAGACCGACGGGAAGCAACTGGTCGACGAGCATCGTGAGGCCGTCATTTGGGCCGAGATCGCGCATCCGCGAGTACCCGAAGGCGCCCCTGTCCGAGATGCCGCCCGACAGTGGCAC
>CALJYC010000198.1 GCA_937984275.1 uncultured bacterium
CGCCGTGCCACGGCGAGATGCTGAGCATCCGGTCCCACAGAATCTGCGCATCGTAGTGTGTGTGGATGTCGACGAAGCCGGGTGACACCGCGCAGCCATCTGCGTCGATGGTCTGCGTCGCGTCGCCCGGGGCCTCACCCATCGCCGCAATTTTGCCGTCCTTGATGCCAACATCGCCGCGATAACGTTCGGCGCCGGTGCCGTCGACGATCGTACCGCCCGCAATCTTGAGATCGTAGTCCATGAGCTCCCCGTCCCGTCAGCTCAGCGCTGCCGGTTGTTCGGGTACGTCGAGGCCGAAGAGCTCGACGCAATTGTCGCGAAGTATGCGACGCGCTTCGTGGGGACTGAGGTTCGCGGCATGTTCCGTCAGCAGCTCCTGCGACAGCGGCCAGGTCGAATCCGAGTGGGGAAAATCATTGGCCCACATGATCCGTTCGATGTTGAGGTGGTCCTTGACCTGAAACGCGGTCCAGTCGTCCTGAAAGGTCAGCCAGATGTTCTCGAAGAAGTATTCCGAAGGAAGTTTCTTCAGCTCCGGTGCCTTGTTCCAAAAGCGGTGGCGGTTGTAGATATGGTCCATCCGGTAGGCGTAGTGCGGCGCCCAACCGGCATCCGACTCGACGCAAACGACTTTCAAATCCGGATAGCGATCGAAGACGCCCGAGTAGATCAACATACCGAGGATGTCCTGGCAGCTGCGACCCACATTCAGACGCGCATTGAGTTTGGGCCCTCGGTGGCCGTCGTAGGCACGGTTCGTCAGGATGTGGAAGCAAAGTGGAAGCTCCATGTCCACCGCGGCGGCCCACAGCCGATCGTAAGACGGGTCGTCGTAGTCTTTCTCGCCGGGCTGACCCGACATCATGACGCCCTTGAAGCCCATCTTCTTGATCTCGGCCAGCTCATCGACCGCATCGGCAGCGTTCTTGACCGCAGCCTGACCGGCTCCGAACAGGCGATCCGGCGCGAAGCTGCAATACTCTTGCAGCCATCGGTTGTAGGCCACCATGCAGGCGCGGCGATAATCCAAGTCCGAGTGCCCACAGAGCTGCATGCCGACCGTCGCGAAAAGCAGCTCCGCCGCGACGCCATCCCGCGCCTGGTCGTTCAGACGGTACGCCGGGTCCCAGCCGGAGCGGTGCCAGTCTTCGAAGTCACGGCCGTTGAAGGTCATCTGACTCGACTCTTCGCCCGCTGCCGCCACCAGGCCCATGGGGACGGTCATGTTGTCCTGCCCCGGGATGACGTAGAGGTCGCCCCGTTTTTCATCTCGCTTGATGAACGGTGCCCTATCCCGGTAGGCTGGGTCGATGAAGCGCTGGTAGCAGTCCGGAGGCTCGGTGACGTGTGAGTCGGCGGAAACGAAGCCGTAGTCGAAGTGGGGTTGCATAGTTCCTTGCTGCGCCGGCCAGCGAGGCCGCACATATTCGCGTGAGGTTACTATGGGCGGGCCAGGCCTGATCGGGTTATTGGGATTGACTATCCAACCATTCGCGGAAATTATGGTTGGCTGTGGAACCGACCCGCCTGAGCGGCCTGAATCTGAACGCACTCGTTGCCCTCGACGCGCTCCTTTCGGAGCGGAACGTCACTCGCGCGGCTCGGCGCGTCGGCATCACACAGCCGGCGATGAGTCAGTCACTCGCGCGCCTGCGCGAGCTCTTCGGCGATCCTCTCCTGGTGCGTAAGGGTCGCTCCATGGTCCTGACCCCGCGCGCCGAGGCGATGCTTCTCCCACTGTCCGACGCCTTACTCTCGGTCGAACGGGCGCTGCAGCTCGGCATGGGCTTCGACGCGGCGACCTCGACCCGCATCTTCAAGATCGCCCTCACCGACCTGAGCGTGACCATGGTGTTGCCCTCCGTTCTGCGCCTAATCGGTGAGCGGGCACCGGGGATTCGAGTGCAGGCGGAGCCGCTGTCGAGCGGCCGGCTCTCCGACAAGCTCTCCTCCGGTGAGATCGATCTGGTGATCGCCGTCTACCTCAGCTCTGCAGAAGGGCTGCGCACCGAGACGCTCCTCTTAGACGACTATGTCTGTCTCGTGCGCCGCGGCCACGATCTCGCCCGACGCAAGCGAGTCCGTATCGACGACTACCAAGCGCACGGCCACGTCGCGTACACCCCGGTGGGCTTCGTGCCACGTCCCATGTCCGAAGCAGTGCCCGGAGTTGCCTCGGCCGCCGGAATTCGAGCATCGGTCCCCTACCTCCTCGCCCTCCCGGACGTCGTCCGACGCACCGATCTCGTTGCGACCGTCCCGCGTCGCCTGCTATCGGCCCCGATCGATCTCGACGGTCTGGTCACGCTCGAAGCACCCAGTGAGCTTCCGCCAGTCGTGCATTCCCAATGGTGGCACCCAAGATTCGATGCGGATCCGGCCCACCAGTGGCTGCGAGAGCACGTCCGCGAAGCGATCGGCTAGCGTGGCGATCGAGACCGTCATCAGAACGCCGTACGCGACCAGGAATTGGATTGGGAATGGAGGAAGGCGTTGTATGCTCCTCTCACCATGACCACTTTGATCCTCGGCGTCGCGATTTTCATCGGCGCGCACCTCATCCCCTCGGTACCCTCATTGCGCGACCGGTTGCAGGAACGCGTAGGACGCAACGCGTACCGTGGTCTTTTTGCTCTGGTCTCGTTGATTGGTTTTGTGTTGCTCGTCGTCGGGATGGGCCGAGCGCCATCTGTGGCCCTGTGGGATCCGCCTGCATGGGGACATCGAGTCCCAGTGTTCGCCATGCCCGTCGCGCTCATTCTGCTCGTCGCTGCATTCATGCCCACAAACCTGAAGCGCTTCACCCGGCACCCCATGCTTTGGGGCGTGACGATTTGGGCGGCGGCCCACCTTCTGGCCAACGGGGACCTCGCGGGTCTGATCCTGTTCGGCAGCTTCGGCGCATTCTCGCTCTTCGACATGTGGTCCGCGAACCGGCGTGGCGCGAAGCTTTCATCGAAGGTCGTTCCCTACTGGCGTGACCTCCTCGTGGTCCTCATCGGAGGCATCGTCTACGTTGGGATCCTTCACAGTCATGGGCTTCTTTTCGGAGTGCCCGTGGTGCTGGGGGCGTAGCTGGCCCACGACGCCTTGGAGTGTTACCCCTCCGCGTGCCCATTCTGGTCGCTGAGAATCTGAGGAAGGCGTACGGGGACGTGACGCTCCTCGACGGAGTCGACGTGTCGATTCACGAAGGCGAGCGCATCGGTCTCGTTGGGTCGAACGGCGCCGGTAAATCCACCCTCGCCCGTATCCTCGTTGGCATCGAGATGGCGGACGAGGGCCGCGTTGCGCGACGGCGGGAGGCCACAATTCGTTACCTGTCACAGGAACCCGACTTGCCGATGGAACGCACCGCTCGCGACGTCGTGTTCGACGGTCTCGGAGCGTGGGCAGATGCGTTCCGAACCCATGAAGCGCTGAGTCAACGTATCGCCGCGCAGGAGCCGGGATGGGAAGAGTTGCTCCGCGAGCAGGCCGCCAGCGCACACGAAGTCGAGCGGCTTGGTGGGTGGGAAAGGAGTCGCCAGGTCGACGTGCTCCTCGACCAGCTCGGAATGCGTCAGACTCTTCGTCCGATCGAAGAGCTCAGCGGCGGAGAGCGGCGACGGGTCGCATTGGCCGGGCTTTTGGTCGAAGAGCCCACGTTGGCCAGTCTCGACGAGCCGACGAACCACCTCGACGCCGACACGATCGAATGGCTCGAGTCCTATCTAGAGCAGCAGTATGGCGGCGCACTCCTGTTGATCACACATGACCGCTACGTGCTCGATCGCGTCGTCACGCGCACATTGGAAATCGACCAGGGACAGATCCACAGCTACGCCGGCGGATGGCAATCGTACCTCACCGCGAAAGCCGAGCGCATGGCCCACGCTTCGCGAGCGGAAGCCAACCGAAAGAACCTCCTGCGCACCGAGCTAGAGTGGCTGCGACGGTCGCCCAAGGCGCGAACATCAAAATCGAAAGCCCGGGTCGACCGAGCGGTCGCGCTCCGCGATGCGCAGGGGCCGCAGGTCGAACGTGTGGCGCGCTTCGAGCTTCAGAAGGAACGGCTCGGTGGCACCGTCCTCGAAACCCAAGACCTCAGCCTCGAGCTCGGCGGGCGTGAGCTCGTACGTTCGCTGAGCTTCGTCCTGCAGCGAGGCGAACGCATCGGCATCGTCGGTCCCAATGGAGCTGGGAAGACGACACTCCTGAGGGGTATCCTTGGAGAGATCGAACCCTCGGGCGGACGCGTCGTGGTTGGCAAGAACACCAAGTTTGCGTACTTCGACCAGGGCCGAAGCGGGCTCGACGACGAACAGTCACTTCAACACAACGTCGCTGGGGATCGCTCCCACGTTCAGTTTCAAGGCAAGTCTGTGGACATTCGCAGCTATCTGAAACGCTTCCTGTTCGAGCCGCATCGCGCACGCGACAAAGTGGCGGCTCTTTCTGGGGGTGAACGCGCGCGTGCCGCGCTCGCGAAGATGCTGCTCGTGCCCGCGAATGTCCTGGTGCTCGACGAGCCCACCAACGACCTCGACGTCTCGACACTCGCAACGCTCGAAGAGATGCTCGTCGAGGGTGAATCCACCGCCCTCATCGTTTGCCACGATCGGTATTTTCTCGACCGCGTGGCAACCGGGATCCTCGCGTTCGAAGACGACGGCCAAGTCACGGCCTACGCCGGAAACTACACCAACTACCGCGAAGGACGCGCGCAACGCGACGCTGCGCGCGAACGCACGAGCCCAGTGGCCGGCAAACCCGAGAAGCGCCGCACGACCCCCAAACCGCGCAAGCTCTCCTACAAAGAGAAAGTCGAGCTCGAACAAATTGTCGCATCGATAGAGCACGCCGAGACCACCGCCTCGGAAATCGAATCGACCCTCAGCGATCCGGCGACATACGCGGAACGCGCCTCGGAAGTCCCAGCCATCGTGGAGCGCCAACGCGAAATTCAAGGAGAGCTCGAACGCCTGATGTCCCGATGGATGGAGCTCGAGGCAATCTCTTCGGGCTGAGTTTTTCCCTTTCCATCCGGGACGGATAGCGTCAGGATTGAGCCATGCCTCGTCAGGAGTTGAAAGATGCGTTGGGCGCGCTTCGTCAGGAGCTGGACTCCGGCGAGCAGATCGGGCCAGACGACCGGGAGGCGCTGGTGCAAGCCATGCAAGAGATTCACGAGGCGCTCGACCAGGCTGACACTGGAGACGAGCCGCCCGTGGGAGGGCCACTCAGCAGGCGCATCTCCGCACTGATTGAAAACTTCGAAACCTCGCATCCGAAGTTCGCGGAGATTCTCAGCAGCGTGTCCGAGAGCCTCGCGAACCTAGGCATCTGAAGATGCGAGAAGCGGGATGAGTCGAGTTCTGATCGCTCTGCCGGCGCAGGGGTTTGATCCGACCGAAGCTGCGGTTTCTTGGAAGGTCTTATCCTCGCGCGGGCACGAGGTCATCTTCACAACGCCAGGCGGCAAGCCATCGAGCGCCGATCCGATCATGGTGACAGGCAAGGGTCTGGGCCCCCTCAAGTATGTCCTGCGGGCCGATGCCAACGGCCGCGCGGCCTATGCCGAGATGATCGCGAGCGATGCATTTCAGCATCCCATCACCTATGACGAGGCGGCTGGGCGGACATTCGAAGCACTTGTCCTGCCGGGCGGGCATGACAAGTCCGTGAAGCCCTATCTCGAGTCCGCGGAGCTTCAACAGATCGCTGCAGACTTCATGACGGCCGACAAGCCCGTCGGTGCGATTTGTCATGGAGTGCTGGTGCTCGCGCGGGCCAAGGGTGCGAATGGCCATTCGGTGATCCATGGCCGCAGGGTGACGTCTCTCATCAATCGGCTGGAGATGGCCGGATACAACCTCACCCGGCTGTGGATGGGCGATTACTACCGCACGTATCCTGGGATCACGACCGAGGACGAAGTGCGCGCTGCTCTCGCGTCGGACGACGATTTTGATCCCGGCCCCGGCGGCACGAAGCGCGACAGCATGGACGCCCTGCAGCATGGCTTCATCGTATGCGACAGAAATCTCGTCACCGCCCGATGGCCGGGCGACGTGCATCGCTGGTCAGTGCAGATCGATCGACTGCTCGGGGAACGGTGAACCAGCCGAGCACAGCCCCCTCGGCCTGGGTGAAGCGCTTTGCGTCGCTGATTCGCGACGGTGGAACAGTGTTGGACCTCGCCTGCGGGGGTGGCCGCCACTCACGCTATCTGAGCGCGCTCGGATGCCAGGTCGTCGCCGTAGACA
>CALJYC010000199.1 GCA_937984275.1 uncultured bacterium
CGGACGTCGTGGAGGAAGCCCGCGCACGCTTCCTGAGCAGCCGTGAGGGCCTTGCGCTCAATCGCGGCGAGGTCGGCATTGCGATCGACTGGAATGGTCATCAAGTGCAGCATGTACTCCCCCGCCAGGCTTTCATTGAGCACGGGCTCTGTCATGAACAGGCTATTGGGAATGCTGATGGTGCGCCCGGTGCGCTGGTGCCCTTGCGCCACTTCCAGGACCAGCGTTCCCAGCAGCCCCGCATCGATGACGTCGCCGCGGATACCCGCAATATTGATCCGATCGCCGACTTCGAACGCGTTGGAGCTGAGGCGGAACGCAGCCCCCTGGACACAAGCGAGTGTTTCCTTCGTACCCCAGACGATCGCCATCGCGAGGACAGCGAACGACACGGCGAGGGCTTGAAGCTTGGCGGCCCATATGACGAAGAGGCCGATCGCCAAGATCGTATAGGAAAAACCCCGAATCTGCGCCGCCCACCGGAGCTGTACCTTGTCGTTGCTTGGCAGCCTGCGGCGAACGAAGCGAATGGCGGTGTATCGAAGCCCCAACACCATCACGAACAAGATCAGCGTCGCGATGGCGTCTTTTAACAGCACCCGATCTTGCAGAAACTCGGTGAACGTCGACTGCATCGAGTACCTACCTCGACTCGACCGACACGCCATCGCGGACGCTATCGCTCGGATAAGCGATCACCGTGTCGCCCTCTTCTAGCCCCGACAACACCTCGGTCTCGAGCCCGTTGGTTTCTCCGAGCTGCACCGTTTGAACGACTGCGGTTCCCTCTTTGACCACGAACGTGGCCCACGCCTCCTCCGAGCGGAACACGGCGCTCGCTGGCACCTTCAATACGTCCTGCCCCTCCCAGACCGAGATGCGCGCCTCTACTCTGTACCCGTCTCCCAAGCTGGACCAAAGCTCGCGATCGTCGTCCATGTCGATGATCACGTTCACGCGCTGCTCCTCCACGCCGAGCGCCGAGAGCTTGGTGAACGCGGACGGCTCCACGACGCGCACGTGGCCGCGCAGAGGATTCTTGCCGCCCCATCGCTCGATCAAGGTCGCCGCCCCAGCCGGAATGCGCGTTGCGTCCTGACTCAACACGTCCACGACGACCTCGAGGGCCGAGGGGTCGCCCAGTTCGAGGATGGGTGCGCCACCTTGAGCAACGCCTTCGCTCTCCTGAAAGACTTTGAGGACTTGGCCCGCGACTGGCGAGATGATCTCCAGCTGCTCGCCTTCTTCACCCTCCCCGGTCAATTGCATGAGCGCGGTCTGCGCAAGCTTCAGTTGATGCTCGGCAACGCGCCCGCCGAAATTGGCAGACCTGAGGTCCTCCTCGCTCCCACGATAGGTAGACACCGCGCGGTCCGCGTCGCTCCGTGCGAGGCCTCCTTGCTGCACGACAGCCATGGCTCGCTCCGATTCCTGCTTTGCGAAGTCGCGCTGATACCTCGCGCGGTTGACGGCTGCCTGTGCCTGCCGCCGAGCGGCCGTCGCCGCATCGACGCGCGCTTTGGCCTCAGCCCTGGTGCGAGAGTCGAGAAGCGGGGGAGGCAAGGGGACCAGGCGGGCGAGCACTTGGCCCTCCTCGATCGCGTCACCAGCCTCCAGATCGAGCCGGGCCAAGTTGCCCGTGATCGGTGCGGAGACGAGGTAGCGATCTTTGACGCGCGTTCGGCCATCTTCATTGACGGTGACGACGAGCGGCCCGCGCTGGACCGCAGCAACCTCGACTTCGACAGGATTTGGAATCCACGCGACGACGATGAGGCCCACCACGGCAAGTACCGCCAAAGCGATGAGAGCCCGTCGAACCCATTTCCTCAAACCGGACGGCTTATTCATGCGCCATCACTCCTTACTCTCTCGTCTTGAGCACGCCAATCAAATCCAAGCTATCGAGCCTCCGCCGCACGAGCAACGCACTGAGGACGGCCGCGGCCAAGATTACCACGACGGAAAATGCATAAGTTCGGGATGCGATCAACATCGGCATGCGGAATTGCTCGGGATCGGCCTGCAGTTCCAGCAGGCCCTGGGCCCCGAACGTGCCGAGAAGCAGCCCAAACGGGATCCCGAGGAAGACCTGGACCGCCTGCTCCCCGAGCAGGATCGCCGAGACCTCGGCACGGGTGAACCCGAGGACGCGGAGCGTGGCGAGATCGCGGCTTCGCACGGAGAGGCTCACTCGCGCGTTGTTGTACACCACGGCCACAGCGATCGCGGTTGCGAACAAGGTGAGGATGAGCGTGATCACTTGCATCGTCTGACCCGTCTGCTCTTCGAACCTCTCGAGCAACGTGCGCTTCCGGTGGATGCTCTGGACGGTCGGGATATCGGTCAGACGCATCTGCAGCTCCGCCTCGCGGGCGGGGTCCACTCGAAGCAGCGCGGTGTTGATGGTCGGCTTCTCGCGCAACAGCTCGTGCAGGCTGCTCTTCTGCATATAGCCCTGGATACCAAACGCTTCATCGATGGTGCCACTGATCTGCACCCTCCTCGTGCCGCGGTCGCCCTCCTTGAGCTCCACCTCGATGATATCGCCTGGCTTGGCGTCCAAAATGTCTGCCAGCACATCGGTGATCAGCAACCCGCTGTGTGGAAGGCGGGCCGGGCGAAACTGCCTGTTGAACAACCGACGCAGATGGCTGTCGGGCGGAAGACCGATGACGATGCTGTCCCGCCAACGCGCGCCGGAGCGAAATCGCACGGGCGTGACCCGGTAGCCATCGACCTGATCGACTCCGGGGAGATGCGCCAGATACCCGAGGCCACGATTCGCGACTTCGTTGGTGAAGTTCACACTGATGTCTTCGCGCTGCTGGCGGCCGAACTGCAAATCGAGAATGGGGCCGTGGGCATCCTTGCCGAACCTGCCAAGAATGATGATCGCCAGGGCGAACGCGATGCCTGCGGACGACAACACCGTGCGAAGCGGGCGGCGCCAAATCTCTCGGAAGACCATCATCGTGCTTTGGTGCACCCGGCGCAGCCCCGGTACCCGCTCGATCGGCGAGGCGCGGTAGCGCGCTGGTGAAGGAGGCCTCATCGCTTCAGCAGGCGGAAGCGTCACCGCAGTGCGGACCGCGAAGCCGATGCCGAGAAGGGCAGCCAAGAAGCTCCCGATGATGGCGTTGATGGCAACTGGAAGATCGATGCGCCCGCGGGTCATCGGCAGGCGGAAGAACGTCGCGTAGAGATCCAGCATGGCGTCGGCCAGCCAGGCGCCAAGCCCTACCCCCATCAGCGAGCCGATCAGCACGATCACACAAACCATCTTCACGTAGTGCAAAGCGATCGTGGAGTTGCCGTAGCCCACCGCTTTGATCACCGCGATCTGGCCGCGCTGTAGTGTAACCATCCTCGAGAACACGACGTTCAAGAGAAACGCTGCCACGGCGAGAAACACGCCGGGGAGAACGATGACCATCGCTTCGATCTGAGCGAGCTCCCCATCGAGGATCGAGTCGGAGATCTGAAGCTCGCGACCGTAGGCTCCGAGGCCTCCATAGGACTCCAAAATTCGATCGAGCGCGACCAGAACCGCGCGCTCGTCCGCACCGGGCTCCAAGCGCAACACCGCATCGTTGAACGCGCCTTCCATCTGAAAGGCCGCGGCGATGGCGCTCTCCGACATCCACATCGGTGCGAACCTCTCGTCGTCGGAGGTGATGCCTCCCGGCTCGATCGCGAACACGTACTCCGGAGACAGCGCCAGACCCACGACGATCAGCTCGTGCAACTTCCCATTGAGAATTGCGGGAATCGTCGAGCCTGGACGCAGACCGTGTTCCTCGGCGAACGGCTCGTACACCAGGACCTCGTTGCCACGTCCAGGCTCGGGAAAACGCCCCGACTTCACGTAGACATCGTTCAAGGGAGGCCGCCCGTGGGCCGGGAGAGAGATCAGCTGGCCGTGTGCCGGCGTGATCATGTCGTCCATCGGCAGGAGGACTTCTTCGACGACACGTGGATAGACCGTCGCCACTCCGCGCACGTCGTGAATCTGCTCTGCCACCGAATCGGGTGCTCGTTTCAGGCGAGCAAACACGTCAGCAAACCTGTACTGCTCGTAGTATGCCGCCCGCGAATCCCCGAGGGCGCGCCACGCACTCCTCAACGTGATGTAGTTGGCCACGCCCACGGCGACCACCAACGCGATCGTCAGGGCCTGCCCCTTGAGGCGCGTCAAGTCGCGAAACAGCTTTCGGTCGAGGACGTTCACCACGTCAGCTCGGCCGGCGACACCTTTTCGTCGTTGGTACGCTCGCTCGCGACCTTCCCATCAGACAGCGAAATGATGCGGTCCGCCATCGACGCAATGGGCGCATGGTGCGTGATCACTGCCGTCGTCGTTCCGAGTGAACGGTTCACCTCGTCGATCACCTCGAGCACGCGGATCCCCGTCTTGAAGTCGAGCGCACCGGTCGGCTCGTCGCAGAGAAGGATCTTGGGCTGCTTCGCCACCGCGCGCGCGATCGCAACGCGCTGCTGCTCACCACCGGAAAGCTGAGCCGGGAAATGATCCATCCGGTCGGTCAGCCCGACGAGCTCCAGGGCCTCGCTCGGGTTCAGCGGGGTCTTGGAGATCTCAGTCACGAGCGCGACGTTCTCGCGTGCTGTGAGGCTCGGGACCAAGTTGTAGAACTGAAACACGAAGCCAACATGCTCGCGTCGAAACTCGGTCAGCTCGCGCTCGTCCGCGCCCGAGATGTCCTGGCCTCGATACACCACGCGCCCAGAGCTCGGGACGTCTAGCGCGCCCAGAATGTTGAGCAAAGTCGACTTTCCGCTACCCGACGGGCCAAGGAGAACCATCAGCTCCGCCTCGTAGAGTGAGACGTTCACGCCTCGGAGGGCGTGCACCTCGACGTCGCCCATCTGGTATACCTTGCTCACGTCGTGTGCGGCGAGGATGGCCGACTGTTCGCTGTTTGGGTTGGGCTCTGACATCGCGGCGTCCAACTTGCGTGCTCGTTCGTACGCTTTGTGCCGATCCAGGTCAACTCATCCTTGAACTGGTGCGCGTTGCGAGGCTATGTGGGGCATGCTCTTGGAGTCCGAATTCCAGAATGCCACGATCGGCAACCAAACGTGGCGGTACCACGATTCCGGCCGAGGCCGCCCGGTCGTGCTCATTCACGGCTTCCCGGACACCCCGCAGTCCTGGTCCGGGATCGCGGGCTCGCTGAATCAAGCCGGTTACCGAACCATCGTGCCGTATCTCCGCGGCTATCACCCTGACACCCTAGTGCCAGGTCGGCCCTACGATGCGCTCCACGTCGCCGAAGACGCGGTTGGGCTCCTCGACGCCCTCGGGTTGGAGTCGGCGGTGCTGGTAGGTCATGATTGGGGCGCAACGCTCGTCTACGGCGCGGCAGCCTTGGCGCCCGATCGAGTTCAAGGCATCGTGCCCATCGCGATTCCGCACCCACGCACGTTGAAGCCCAAGAATGCGATTGCGGCGTTAGGGATGTTCTTCATGGCGAGGCACTTCCTCTACTTCCAGTTGCCGTGGGCCGAGGCAGGAACGCGTCGTGGCGACTTCCGATACGTCGACACCATCTATCGACGTTGGGCACCCGGTTGGCGGGGGCCCGAGCGCGACGCAGCCGTGGCCCGCGCGAAGGAGGCCTTCTCGACACCCGAGGTGCTAACGGGAGCCATCGACTGGTATCGGGCGATGGGGGCGAAGATCGATCGCCGTTTGACCGCGCCGATCCAATGCAGCGGCCTGATGGTAGCCGGCGGGAAAGACTTCGGGGGGCATCTCGGACCCTACAAAAAATCCCAGGGCCTCTTCGAAGGAGGCGCGGAGCTCCTCGTCATGCCGCAGGCCGGGCATTGGCCCCATCGCGAGGAGGAGTCCCAGTTTACGGACGCGCTCATTCGATTCTTGGGAGCCCTCCCATAAATAGTGCTTCCCGGTCTTGACGAATTTGGTTGACAGACTCAACTATTTAGTTGCATCATTCAACCATTGGAGGCCGTGATGGAAAAAGATCGAGTACATGACGTCGTGAAGTCGGGATACGCAGAGGTAGCGCGCCAAGGAGGAGGCTGCTGTGGGCCTACGACCGAGGAGGCTTCGAGCTGCTGCGGCAGCACCGCGACCGACACGCACGCGGAAACCGCAGCGCTCATCGGCTACTCGGAGCAAGACATCAAGGGCGCCGCGGCTGATGCAAACCTCGGGCTTGGCTGTGGCAATCCGACCGCACTGGCGAGCCTGAAGCCGGGCGAAACCGTCGTCGACCTCGGCTCCGGAGCGGGGTTCGACGCATTGCTGTCGGCCGAAAAACTGGGCCCGGAAGGCCGCTTCATCGGCGTCGACATGACGCCCGAGATGCTCGAACGCGCTCGCACCAACGCAGTGAACGCCGGGCATGCGCGCACAGTCGAGTTTCGCGAAGGACTGATCGAAAACCTCCCGATCGCCTCGGAGACTGTGGATGTCGTGATCTCCAACTGCGTCATCAACCTGAGCCCGGACAAAGCGCAGGTGTTCCGGGAAGCGCATCGCGTGCTCAAGCCGGGTGGGCGGGTCGCGGTGAGCGACATCGTGCTGAGTGACCCGCTGCCGCCCGAAGTCGCCAAGCTCGCCGCAAGCTGGATCGCTTGCGTTGGCGGTGCGTCGACCGAGGAGGAGTATCTCGGTTACATGCGGGACGCTGGCTTCGAGAACATCGAGTACACCCGCAAGCCAGCTGGGCCAATCCTGACGCCGAGCCTCCAGGACCCGATGTGGAAGGCGGCGGTCGACCTGATCGGCCTGGAGCGAATCAACGAGCTTTCCAGCACTGTGTTCAGCTACTCCATCACTGCCGAGAAGCGATGAGCTCGCTCGTTGAAGACATCATCGCGTTCTGCCGCATGTTCTCCTCGTTCGAACGCGAAGAGATCTGCTGCGGAACGGTGAGCCCGGCGCAGTGCGTGCTGTTGCAAACGCTGACAGAGGGAGAGTGGGACGTGAGCGCCCTCGCCTCTCACGCGAGGGTCACCAAGGGCGCGATGACGCGCCTGGTGGATGGCCTAGAAAAGCGCGGCTGGGTCACCCGCGAAAAAGCCGAAGACGACGGCCGCCGAGTACTGGTCTCCCTCACCCCGGACGGCAAAAAGGAAGCCAAACGCCTCCACCGCCTAACCGAACAAAGCATCGCCACAATCCTAAACCGCATCCCCAAATCGGACCGCACCCAGGTAATCCGCAGCCTCAATCTCCTCCGCACCGCAGCCGAACAAACAAGAACCCACCTAGACTGCTGCTAGAAAAAGGGGTCAGACCCCTTTTTGAAAGGGTT
>CALJYC010000200.1 GCA_937984275.1 uncultured bacterium
GCAACCAACACCAGGTTCAACCCGCGCGCAGCGAGCTTCCTCGAGAACGAGGCGCCAATCCCCTCAGACGCGCCTGCAACGACTGCCCATGGCCCGTACCGATCGACGAAGCCAGCCACTCAGGCAGTCTCGGTGAAAGGCGTCTCGGTGTTGTACATCCGCTTGATGACGTACAGAGGGACCAGGAACCAGGGGGCGTTCAATGCGAGAACCAGCAGCGGCGCCGGCGTTGCGTGCGGCCCCATGAACTCCTCACCGAGGATGATCGTGACGTTGGTCATCATGACCGAGGCCCAGATGATGCTCGGAATCCGGATCCAGTTCTTGCCCTTCGTCCACGCGTAGATCGCGAAGACGTAGAACGGTCCGAACAGCAGGGAGTCGATCCAGATCGTCCTGCGCCACCAGGCCGGACGGGCGATCAGGACGGGATCGAAGTTGTTGCCGTACCAGTGGATGATGTCCACCCAGAAAGCAGGCGGCCACAAGGGGTATTCCCAGTCACCGCTGATGTCCGGAAGCACAATCTGCTCGACGTCGACGATGTACGTGATGAGTAGAATGTTGATCCAGAAGTAAACCAGAACAACGATGTCGCCCTTACGGCGAGACAGGGGAATGACGCGATCCATGAATACCCTCGTTCGGCAAAGTTCCGGCGAGGGTACTCGGCGCGCGCCAAAGATCTACCGCAAATCTCCCGGCGGCAGCTCGCTTTGGGGCAAAAAGCCTCGTCCGACCATGAACCGGGCCATCTCGGTGAGATAGGCGCCGCGGTCCATGTGGATGATGTGACTGCCGGGGAACCAATGGATGCGGCATCGGTCCCAGTGGTCCCAGAGGAGACGCGAGTGCTTGGGCGGAGCGAGCCGATCGCCGACGCCGGCGACGATCATCAGGCGCTCTGGTGGGAGCACCGGCGCGTAGGTGAGCGGACAGCTCACCGCGACCATCCGCCGCACGTCTGCAAAGTCCATTCCCATGGTGGAAACCGCCCCGCGTAGCAGCACGCCGATCGGCTGCCACTCGAGAACCAGGTCGGCCAGGCTGACGACGGGCACGTTGGGGATCGCAAACGACAACCGATCCTCGACACTCGCGAGCATGGCGGTCGTGAAACCCCCAAGGCTCAGTCCGGTTACGCCGATTTGTTCGGCTCCTCGCTCGCGCTGCAGCCAATCGAACAGAATCCTGAAGTCGAACACCGACTGTGCGACGGCCTCGTTGAGCCGTGATGTGCCGCCCGCAAAGTAACCATGCCCGGAGAACGGCGAGAAGCGTGTTTGCCGCGGACCGTGGAACGGGAGCGTGAGAAGCACGATGTTGCAACCCATGCGGTAAAACCACGGAAGCGCGAAGAACCACTCGTTGATGAGGTACCAGTCCGCCGTGAAGCCGTGGATCGCGACGATGGTCGGTCGCGGCTCGTCACCTCGATGACGTAGCATGCGCGCACGCGCGACGCGGTTGGCGCTGTGCCGCAAGTAGGACTTGTGCCGACTCGGATTGACGGGTTGGAACGGACTGTCGAAGCTGAGCTCCTCGCAAGTTCCGTCTTCCGGCTCGAAGCGGGGAAGCCAACGCCCCTTCTTCGCGCGCACCCGAACCCCCGACGGCGGCGTTACGAAGAAGCGGGAGGGATCCCCGGACTCGGCGATGTCGGCGTAGAGCTCCGTATCGCGCATCGCCTTGCGCAATTCGATCGGGTTGTACCCAAGCGGGAGTGCCATGCTCGAGATCATCGAAGCGCCTGCCGTGCGCAACACCGTGTCGAAGCCCGCCGCCGCGCTTACGCGCAGGCGATCCGCCAATGCGAGCTCGAACCCCTCGGGGCGGTGCGCAAAATCGCGGTCGAGCTCCTCCCACCAATGCCCCTTGGCGAGAAGCGACGGCGCCCGTGCACAGGATTCGTGCGCGATCCGGGACACAACGGAGGATTCGTCCACCCCATCAGCATACCGGATCGCGATCACGTTGCAGCATTTTGGTCTAGCGAGCGGGTTCAACCTCGAACGGCACCGCCCCGAGCAAACGTCCATCCGTGCTTCGAATCTCTACCCTCCACAAGCCGGGCTTCTTGGCGTACTTGGTGTGCGCCCAGGTTCGCCAGCGCGGTACAGCGCCCGGAATGTCGAGCTCGATGCCTCCGCTCACGTGCCCGTCGGGCCCGATGAAGTGAACCAACAACGTCTTGGCTTCTTCGGCTTCGTTGCTGACTTCGACAAAGGCGTAGACCCGTTCGTCATGACCCGCGAAGACGGACGACGGGGCGACCGGCTCACGATGCTCGACCTCGGGCGCAGTGAGCAAGCGGCGAATGGTGAGCCCATCCATGTTCTGCAGGACGGGTTCGAAGGATCGTTCCTCTTCCACGAGCGGGGCCTCCACGACGTCGAGGACAGAGGGTTCGGGCTTCCTCTCCTTGGCGGGTTTGGGTGCGGCGGGCGGCGCTGTCGAAGTCAGGATGGGCTCCGTCGCCGTGGCACGCTCTACTGCGTCGGATTCGGACGGCGTTGCTTCGCTGCAGCCGGTCGCGACCAGCAGGACGAGCATGATGGGCGTGATGACTCTGGATTTGATGTTCATAGGACCTCCTGCCCCACCACACAGCACGCTCCGTGCCAAACGGAATTGCCTGCGTTTGGAGCGTCCGCTCCGCGATCCTCGTGTCAGCCAAGACGCGATCGTGTGTCAGCGGCCACGCCGCATGTCGCCCGTTCGCCCCGGCGGATTGCCAAAGGGTGAGAATGCGTCCGCGCCACGCACTTGCTGGAAATGGTCGATGGCCCAGTGCACGGAAGGGAAGGCGAGGTCCGTCGCGGGCAAGCGGTCGAAGGCGAAGAGCCCCACGTCTTCGCTTTCGGGCCCAACCGATACGTCCGGTGAAAGCAACCGAGCGCGATAGAAAAGTTGAAGCTGACCGATGTGACTCAGGCTGTACACCGCGAGGAGGTCGATGATCTCGAGCCTAGCGTACGCCTCTTCCCATGCCTCGCGCGCCGCGCCTTCTTGTGGGCTCTCCCCCATCTCCATGAAGCCGGCTGGAAGCGTCCAGTAACCGAGGCGCGGCTCGATGGCGCGTTTGCACATCAAGAGCTTGTCCTCCCAGGTCGCCACCACCCCGACGACGACCTTTGGATTCTCGTAGGCAACGTACTCGCAGTCGGGGCAGACCAAGCGCCGGCGATTGTCGCCAACCGGGACCTTTCGGATGCGTGGACCTTTGTCTCGCTTCGTCATGAGCCAATCGCGCTTGCGGGTTCGTACCACGGAGCCTGTTCGGAGGCTATGGCGTGTGGCGACGAGCGCCTTAGACTCCGCCGATGGATTCCCGACCCCGTCTCGATCGGCCGCAGCTGCTCGGAGTGTTTCGCCAGCTGAAGCACGGGGTCACTCTCGTCTGGACGACGAGCCGAGGCTTGAGTTTCGCGCTTGGGATCCTGAGCCTGGTGGCGGGCGTTCTTCCGGCCGGCGCGGCCTGGGTCGGAAAGCTGATCGTCGACGCCGTGGTCCGTGCAGCCGAGACGGGCTCCACAGAGGACCAGCGCACCGCATTGACTTGGGTCTTGGTGGAGCTGGGGCTCGTCGCGGTGCTAGCGGGGGCACAGAAGGGACTGAGCACCTGCCAGCAACTCTTGCGCGCGCTGCTCGGACAACGGGTCAACGAAATGATTCTCGAAAAAGCGCTGACTCTCGACTTGGCAGCTTTCGAAGACTCCGAGCTCTACGATCGAATGACCCGCGCGCGGCGAGAGGCATCTCAAAGGCCACTCAGCTTGGTGATGCGGAGCTTCCAACTCGCCCAGCATTCGTTCTCGCTGATCGCGTACAGCGGGCTCCTGTTGCAGCTCTCCGTTTGGGCGCTCGCCGTTTTGGTCGTCGCGGCGATTCCCTCATTCTTCGTCGAGACGCGGTTCTCGGCGGACGCGTTTCGGCTATTCACATGGCGCGCCCCTGAAACTCGAAAGCAGAATTACCTCGAAGTCTTGCTCGCCCGAGAAGACTTCGCCAAGGAGGTCAAGCTCTTCGATCTCGGGCCGGTCTTTTTGGATCGATACCGCGACATCTTCCGCGAGCTGTACGCCGAAGATCGCGCGCTCACACTACGCCGCGGCGGCTGGGGTTTCGTCCTCGGCCTCTTGAGCACCGTGGCGTTCTACGGCGCCTACGCATGGATCGTCCTCGAAACGGCCGCGAAGCGGATCACTCTTGGCGACATGACGATGTACCTGCTGGTGTTCAAGCAGGGACAGTCGGCCTTGGCGGCGATCCTCACGTCGATTGGCGGGATGTACGAGGACAGCCTCTATCTATCGAACCTCTATGAGTATCTCGAATATGAAGCGCCGGACCAAGGGGGCTCGGCAGCCGAGGGTCCTAAGCCGGGCGATGGCATCCGGTTCGAGAACGTAAGCTTCACCTACCCCGGCATCGAGGTGCCGGCCCTTCGGGGAGTGACCCTTCACCTGCGCCCCGGGCGAAAGCTAGCGCTGGTCGGAGAGAATGGCGCCGGGAAGACCACCCTGATCAAGCTCCTCACCCGGCTGTATCGGCCGACCGAGGGCCGTATCCTGCTCGACGGGCTCGAGCTAGACGCCTGGGACGTCGACGTGCTTCGAAAGAGAATCGGCGTGATCTTTCAGGACTTCGTGCGCTACCAACTCGCCGCGGGAGAGAACGTCGGCGTCGGAGACGTGCGAGCATTCCGTGATCCAGACCGATGGCAGACTGCCGCAGAGAAGGGCATGGCGCACGAGTTCATAGAGCGTCTTCCCGGAGGCTACCAAACACAGCTCGGACGCTGGTTCGATGACGGACAAGAGTTGTCGCTCGGCCAATGGCAAAAAGTCGCACTCTCACGAGCGTTCATGCGCGAGGACGCGGACCTCCTCGTCCTCGACGAACCGACCGCCTCGATGGACGCCGAGGCGGAGGCCACCGTGTTCGAACGTTTCGGGCGCCTCGCGAAGGACAAGATGGTGATCTTGATCTCTCATCGCTTCTCGACGGTGCGGATGGCCGACGAAATCGTCGTCCTCGAACGCGGCCAAGTGACCGAGCGGGGAACGCACAAAGCGCTGATGCGACAAGACGGGCAATACGCGCATCTCTTCACTCTGCAGGCTGCGGGCTACCGCTGAGAAGCGACCTTACGAATAGAACGTGCGACCCTCGGCTGCCATGTCGCGGAGAAGCTTCGGCGGCTCGAATCGCTCGCCGTAGTGGGCAGCCAGCTCATCCGCGTCGCGAACGAACTCGGCGACACCGTAGTTGTCGATATACGTGAAGGGCCCACCCGTGAACGCGGGGAATCCCACCGCCATGATCACGCCAGGGTCCCCGTCACGGATGTCGTTGATGACGCCTTGCTCGAGGCAACGCGCCGCTTCGAGGCACTGCACGAACAAATAGCGTCGCTTGACGATGTCCACGCTGGGCTGCTCAGACGCGGTTTCGATCCAGCGGCTCATCGCGGTGCCGAGCTCGGGCCAGAGGTTCTTCCCGCCCTCGTGGTAGTCGTAGAACCCGCTGGCGGTGCGAGGCGTCCCGTCTTCCTTTGGCGGGGGATAGGCGCCCCATCGGTCGTGATCTTCGATCAGCGAGGCAATGATCGCCTGCGCCGGGGACGGCTCCCACTTCTTTCCTGCGGCGGCGGCGTCCTTCTCGGACTGCTTGGCGACCTTGTACATCGTGCCGAGCCCCACCTGATCGGAAATCCCGAGCGGCGGCATCGGCATGCCAGCTGCCCTGGCTGCGTTCTCGATCAGCGCCGGCGCCACGCCTTCGACCAAGAGGTGGTTGCCTTCCGAGATGAACGTGCCGAACACGCGGCTGGTGTAGAAGCCCGGGCTGTCGTTGACGACGATGCCGGCCTTCTTGATCTTGAGAATGTAGTCCCAGGCCTTGGCGAGCGTCTCCTGCGACGTCTCTTTTCCGACTACGATTTCGACCATCTGCATCCGCTCGACTGGCGAGAAGAAGTGGAGGCCGATGAAGTTCTGCGGCCGGCTCGACGCCTTGGCGAGGTCGGTGATCGGAAGACCCGAGGTGTTCGACGCGAAGATCGCCTCCTCGCCGAGCTGCTCGTCGGCGGCCTTGGTGACCTTGGCCTTGATATCGCGGTCCTCGAAGACGGCCTCGACGACGACGTCGCAATCCTTGAAGTCGGCGTAGTTCTCGCTCGCCTGGATTCGACTGAGAATCGCTTCGATGCGCTCCGGCGTCGTGCGGCCCTTCTTGAGACGGCGTTCGAGCGTCTTGGCGACTTTGTCTTTGCCGCGCTGCGCGCTCGCCAGGTCACGGTCGAGCAAGACGACGTCGATCTTGGCCTTAGCCGACACGTGCGCGATGCCCTGCCCCATCAGGCCCGCACCGATGATGCCGACCTTCTTCACGTCGAATCGGGGCACATCCTTGGGCCGGCGCGCGCCCTTCTGGCACTCCTGGAGGCTGAAGAACAGCGTCCGCAGCATCGCGCGCGCGGTCGGATCCTGAAGGACGCGAATGAACTGACGCGTCTCGACCTTGCCGGCGCGATCCATCGGGAGTCCGAAGCCGTCGTACACCGACTGCAGGATCGCCTGCTGCGAGGGCATATTTCCAAAAGTATTCGCGTGCGTCATCGCGTTCGAACCCATCATCGTCTGGGCAAACGTGACCGAGTCGGCGCCGCCGCCGGGCACTTTGTAGCGCTTCTCGTCCCAGCGCTGGGTCGCGTTGCCGTCCTCGTTGATCCACTTCTTGGCAGCTGTGATCAAATCCTGCGGCTCGACGAGCTCGTCGACCAAACCCTTTTCGAGCGCCTTGTCGGGCGCGAGCTGCTTGCCCTGCATGATCAGGCCCAGGGCGCTCTGGATGCCGACCAAGCGCGGCAGCCGTTGCGTGCCGCCGGCGCCCGGCATCAAACCCAGGCCGGCCTCTGGCAGCCCAACCTGAGCGTGGCGTTGATTGACGAGGATGCGCCGATGGCATGCGAGCGCGATCTCGTAGCCGCCGCCAAGGGTCACCCCATTGAGCGCCGCCACGACCGGCTTGCCGCACGTCTCCATACGTCGAAGTTGATCCAAAACCGCGCTCGTGCGCTTCAAGAGGTCGGCTGCGTCGATCGGTCCGGAGCCGAGCGACTCGATCTGCTGAAGGTCGCCACCCGCGACGAACACGCCCTGCTTGCCGGACGTCAAGATGATGCCCTTCACGGCGTCATCCGCC
>CALJYC010000201.1 GCA_937984275.1 uncultured bacterium
GAGGCGTGTGAGCCGATCGAATGTGGGGACGGCCTCCGTGAGGGGACCGAGCAGTGCGACGACGGCAATGCCACGCCGTTCGATGGATGTGACAGCGCGTGCAACAACGAGCCGGACTGTAGCGGCGGGACTTGCCAGGCCGTCTGTGGCGATGCCGTCATCCTGCCAGGCACTAGCGAGGCGTGCGACGACGGCAACACGCAGGACGGCGACGGCTGCTCGAGTGCCTGTGAAGTCGAAGACGGCTTCGAGTGCGTATTGTCCCCGGTTGAGCTCGGCGATCAGCTCACGATTCCCGTCCTCTACCGGGACTTCCGAAGCAACGATACGAACGATCACGAGCCGACGACATTCAGCTGGGACTTCAACAATCCCGATGACTCGAACGGAAACATCGCCTTCGACATCACCGAGGATTTTCTCGACGCAGAGGGGAAGCCTGAGCTTTCCGGCGAGAATCCCTATGTGTACGGCACGAACGAGGGCCCGAGCCACAGCGCCACATCCTTTGCTCAGTGGTATCGGACCAGCCCTACGCTGGATCCTACCGGCAACCTCGAAGTGGTCGGAGAGCTCGTCCTACCGAAGACGGCTGACAATGTGTATGCCTACTCGAGCGGGGATCACCCTCCGGGGTTTTTCCCGTTGGACGACCCCGCGCTGGCGCCATTCGCATGGCCGAACGAGGCGATGTACGGCGAAACGCTTCATGTCCCGAGCGGCGGAAGCGACCCGCGCAACTTCGGTTTCACCACCGAGGTGCACTACTTCTTCGTCTACCAGGGAGATGAGGTGCTGTCGTTCAGTGGGGACGACGACCTCTGGGTCTTCGTGGACGGATTCCTGTGTCTAGACGTGGGTGGGTTGCATCCGAGCGTCACCGACGTGATGAGTTTCGCTGATCCCGCCGATGCAGGAAGCGCGACTCAAGACGCCATCGTGGCTGCCTGCAAGGCGCGCCTGACACCGGGTAACGTCTACGAGGTTGCCATCTTCCACGCCGAGCGACACACCGGCGCATCGAACTTCAGCCTGACACTCGACGGCTTTGTCACCCAGAGCTCGACCTGCGACTACACCTGTGGTGATGGCGTTGCAACGCGCTTCGAGTTCTGTGACGACGGGGACAGCGAGAACACCGGGGCGTACGGACACTGCTTGCCCGATTGCTCGGCGCTCGGACCTCACTGCGGCGACGGTACCGTGGATGAAGGCTTCGAAGAGTGCGACGATGGCGACAATCTCGGCGGCGAGAACGGCTGCAATCCGAATTGCACCCTCGGTGGAAGCTGCGGCGACGGCATCAGGCAGCCCGAGTTCGGCGAGGCATGCGACGCCGGCCCAGACAACGGAGCACCGGGCTCCGGATGCAGCGAGACCTGCTCCATCATCGTCCAGTAGAGCCCTTCGCCCCTAGTCGGGCTTCTGGTAGATCGTCACGCCGCCAACGAGCGTTCGTTCGATCTCGATAGCACGAAGGTCGCCGTCGTAGTCGAACGGGTTCGCGGATAGGATCACGAGGTCCGCCCGCTTGCCGGGTTCGATCGAGCCGACCTGTTCTTCCAAGCGGAGCTGCCAGGCTGCATCGGAGGTCATCGCGCGTAAGGACTGTTCCACCGTGACGCGTTCATCGGGCCCAAGGGATTGACCGCTCGATGTCTCACGGGCGACCGGTGTCCAGAGTTGCAACATCGAGTCGATCGGCACGATCGGTGTGTCGAGGTGGGTCGTGAACGGAATCTCGAGGGCAACGGCACTTGCTGCCGGGCTGATTTGAGCAGCGCGTTCGGGTCCAAGGAAGATGTCGCGGTGTCGGTCGCCCCAGTAGTACACGTGAGCGCTGAAGAAACTCGGGGTCACGCCGAGTTTCTTCATGCGTTCGAGTTGATCGGCGCGCGACATTTGCGCATGAACGAGTATCGGGCGTGCGTCGTCGGCGGGGCAGGCTTCGAGCGCTGCTTCCCATGCGTCGAGGAATTGATCGATCGCGGCGTCGCCATTGCCGTGGACTGCCACTTGCTGCCCCGAGCAATGAATGGTTTTGACCTGGGCATTCAGCGTGCCGGCATCGATGTTCGGATATCCCCGGTAGCCCGCCGGGTGTTCGCCGGGCTGATGGTAGGGCTCGCCGAGGAAGCCGGTATAGCCCTGAATCGAGCCATCTCCCACGAACTTTGCCGCACCAATGTGTACGCGGTCGCTTGCGTGTTGCCCGAGATCCAGCGCGCCCTCGGCTACTTCGAGACCTAGCTCATCCTTCGGCCAGACCACCAATCGTTGCGGAATCAACCCAAGCTTCGAGGCCCCGCCCATTCCCTTGATCTGCTCGAGCGTCGCGAGCCCGTTTTGAACCGTCGTGAAACCTTGCGCGGCGTACAGTTCCACTGCCAAACGGACCACGGCGAGCTGCTGCAGGGGCGGCATGTTGAGCGCCTCCAACTGGAGAGGCCGCGATGCGGTCTCGAGGAGCAAGCCGGTCGGCTCCCTCGTCTCCGGGTCCTTGCGGATCTCGCCACCCGGAGGGTCGGGCGTGTCGGCGGTGATTCCGAAGCGCCGTAGAGCGAGCGAGTTCACGACGGCCATGTGCGCGGAGATGTGCATCGCGAGGATAGGGCGGGTGGTCGACACGCTGTCGAGATCGGCACGCGTGAAGTGCCGCTTCTCCTCGAGCATCGTGTCGTCGTACCCAAAACCAATCAGCCAACCGTCGCCCGGCTGCTCCGTGTCGACCTGCTTCAGCGCCGCCAGAGCGTCCGGAATGGTCTTGACCAAACCAATTGGCGGACTGTTCAGGTCGGCTGCAACCGCCGGGAGTCCTGCCCCAGGAAAGTGGCCATGGGCTTCGATGAACCCGGGCACAACCGTGCGCCCCTCCAGGTCGATCTCAACGTCGGCATCGGGCAACCAGCGCTGCACGTCTTCGTCGCTGCCAACGGCAATGATTCGATCATCTTCGATCATCAGAGCCGTCGCCTGTCGACCCTCGGCGTCCATCGTGAGGATATGCCCATTGGTCCAGACCTGGAGTCCCGGCGGCGAAGGGTGCAACCGCAACCACGCAAGGCCGCCTCCCACGACGAGGAAAAGGATCAGGGCGACGACCGCCCACAGGACTCCTTTGATGATTCTGCCCACGGAGTCCATGCTACGGCGTCTGCTCGGATCGCGGCAATCGATTTTGTTAGCTCGATGACACTCGAGGCCCTGCTCCGAGGATGACGATGCTCATTTTTTGGATGCATAAATCGGCGTTTTAAGAGAACATCGGTCTTCCCGTTGTCGCTCAAGGAGATGGCCCCATCGTCAAGTCCAAGGCAGTGTTGTTTGCGTCGCTCGCAGGGTTGCTCTTCGTAGGCGGCCTGGACACAACGGCCCACGCGTCCGGCGTGGCCGCGAAGGACAGCCGAATCCTCGGCTACTGGCAGCGAGGTGAGGGCGAAGCAGTCATCCTCGTCACGCGGCACGCGGAGGGCTATCACGGTGTCATCGTCTCCAGCGAGAAACGGCCCGAGATCGTCGGCGTCGAAGTGTTCCGTCAACTCCGGTACGACGCGAAGGCGGGCACCTGGCATGGGCGCGCCTATTCGATCAAGCGCAAGCGCGAGGTGCGGATCGACATCGAGGTGCCCAACGACGAGCAACTGGAGCTGACCGCGCACGTGCTCATCTTCAGCCGCCGCGTACAGTTCAAGCGCATACCCGACGAGGACGTCGCTGGCCGTCAGGTCGCAGAACGCTAACCCTGAGAGAGGCCGGATCCGTGGTAGGGTCGGCCAATGCCGTTTCTCGTGGGTTGCTTGGCGCTTGGCACGCCGCGTTTTGCCATCGTCCTGGTGGTCCTCTTCAGCGACTACATCGGGCGCGCGTACGACACGACGCACTGGCCGCTGCTGGGATTCTTCTTCATGCCACTGACGACGCTCTCCTACGCGTTTGCCATCAACAGCAATGGCGCAGTCGACGGGATGTATCTCGTGCTGCTCGTAGTCACCGTACTGCTGGACCTCGGGTTGGTCGGCGCAGGCTCGAAGACTCGGTGGAGGGATTGATATGTGGCGTATCCCGACCGCCTAGTGAGCTGAAAGGGAGGGATGCATGGAGGTGACGATTCTGACGTGGGCGGTGGCCGTAGCTGGCTTGATGCTGATCGGACTCCTTGCGGCGCTTCAACTCGTGGCGGTCGTCAATCCTCGCGCGCGCTGGACGATCGACAATGTCTACGGCGGCACCCCTGACGCGACCGACCCCAATGCATACTTCGCCTTCAATCAAGGCTACGCGTGGGCGGACCCGTTCTTCTGGGCGCCCCTTCAGATTGCAGGCAGCATTGGGATGCTACTCGGCGAGCAGTGGGGGTTCCTGCTCGCCCTCGCCGCGTCCGTGCCGTTCTGGTACAGCGCGATCCTGATTTTCATCTGGGATCGGAACATGGGGTTCCGCAGGAACACCGTCGGCTACTGGGTGGTCGTCTGGGGCATGTGGCCGGCCTTCGGCGTCCTCGAAGGCGTGTACTGCTTCGCCCGACTTCTAGAGTGAATGCGCGACGACAACTGACTAGAGGGGCAGAGACACCCAGCCGTGCTTCCACATCCACAGGGCGAGTCGCTCGCGGAGGACCGACAAGGTCAGGCCGACCCTCTTTTCACCACGGTGCAGCATGTTCAGTCCTCTGTGCCTGATTCGAGTCCACGCCTGTTGCAGTAAGCAAGAGGTGTACCGAGCTGTTTTCGCGCTAGTTCGGCTGCATGCGCGGATGACCGTGCCGATAGGCCACACTCACTGTGGCGCAATTGGTACAGTCCCAGTCGCTCGGCTGGCGGCGTGAGACCGACTATTCCTGCTTCTCGTGGAGTCCGTACTGCTTGTTGATCTCATCGTACGTGGGCTGCAGCACCTTCTTCATGTTGAGCTTGCCGCTCGAGATCTCGTCCGAGTAGGGAATCCTCTTGCTGGGGTCGGGTGCCTGCGGTTTCTCGGTCGCGGGAGGTGGCCACACGTCCTCGTCGACGACGGCCATGCGCACGCGAATGTCGTCCTTGGTGATGTTCCAGACCATGTAGTCGATCGAGAGACTCAGCGGACCGTCGTAGGTCGTTCGGATGCGATCGCTGATTGCGGCTGTGGTGTCGAAGTCCTTGAAGAAGTGATAGGCGACCGCCATGCGAGGCTTGATCATCGACATCACCTTGCCGAACGCTTCCGGTGCGGTGTGGATCTGGGTGCCGACTGAGAGAGCGCCTTGAGGCGTGAATTTGAACTTCTCGATCATATCCGGCACCGCGATGAAACATTCGTGAATCGCCAAGTCGGCGCCCTTCGCATACTTCGCGTACCACTTGTTCGGATAGGTATCCCCACCGAACACGAACTTGAATCCGTTCCATTCGACGCCGAAGCTCACCGGGCCGTCGAGGGAGTGAATGGCGGGGAAGGACCGAATCGTCACACCGTTCTCTTGGAAGATGATCTCGTTCATCCCCATGTAGTCGAACTCGTTGACCTCCATGTGGTAGCCACGGGGGTCGGTGAGCCCTTGTCTGCCTTCGAGGTCCCAGGTAAGCGCTTTTTGCAAGTGCTCGAGTGCGTACTTCGTGCCTCTCTGCGGCGTCGCACCGCTAGGGCCCCAGACGCGCAAGGCCTTCTGGCGACCGGCTAGAGCGCCACCTACATAGAGCGCATCGAGGTCGCCGAAGTGGTCGGTGTGTAAGTGGCTCAAGAACACCTTGTCGAGGTAGTTGTAAGGGATCTGGAGTGCGGAGACGCGCTCGGCCGATCCGGTCCCGATGTCGAAGATGAACTTGTCGCCATTGCCGAGCTCGAGCAGCCAGCATGACGCGGCTTGCTTCGGGCGCGCCGTGGGCATGCCAGTGCCACAAGCGACCAGTCGCAT
>CALJYC010000202.1 GCA_937984275.1 uncultured bacterium
TACGAAGAGGTCGGGGCGATGAGCATGCTGGAGGCAGGCCCCGAGGGCGCGCTCTCGACCGAGGGAAGTCACTACGCCACGGTGATGGCCTACCTCATCGACGCCGGCGAGCGCGGCCTCACGACGCAGCAGTTCGTTCAACGATGGCGCGACGGAATCGGGGAGGTCCCTGGCGCGGAGGCACTCACGTTTGCGTACGAAGTCGGCGTTGAGCCTGGCAAGCCGATCGACATTCAGTTGATTCACGACGACGTACCCACGCTCGAGGCTGCCGCGCAGCGGCTGGCCACCGAAATCGGCTCGTACAGCGGCCTTCGCGACATCGACAGCGGCGTCACCAAAGGCAAAGACCAGCTCGACTTTCGCCTGACCGATGCCGCCTTGGCCCAAGGCTTGACCGAGTTCGAGCTGGCGCGGCAAGTTCGCGCCGGCTTCTTTGGCGCGGAGGCCGTCCGACAACAGCGTGGGCGTGACGAGGTTCGCGTGTATGTCCGACTACCACTCGAAGAGCGACGCTCTTTGTACAACGTCGAAGAGCTCGTCGTGCGCACGCCCATGGGTGGGGAGATGCCGCTGTCCCAGGCCGCTATCGTCACCCGAGGACAGGCCTATACGATCATCAAGCGTACCGACGGCCGCCGCAACATCAGTGTCACCGCCGACGTGGCCGATGAAGACTCCAACGCCAACGAGATCAACGCCCAAATCAGACAGCGCGAGCTCCCCCAACTGCTCGCGGACATCCCGGGGCTCGCGTACAGCCTCGGCGGCGAGCAAGAACGCCAGGCTGAAACCATGGGCGCGCTCGGGCTGGGGTTCATTTTGGCGTTGATCGTCATGTTCTCCATGCTGGCGGTTGCGTTCCATAGCTACACCCAGCCGATCCTCGTCATGTCTGCCATTCCGTTCGGCATGGTGGGCGCGGTTTGGGGCCACGTCGTCATGGGCTTCTCGCTAAGCCTGATGAGCATGATGGGGTTGATCGCCCTGTCCGGCGTCGTCGTGAATGATTCGCTGATTCTCATCGTCTCGATCAACCGCTACCGCGAAGGCGGCATGAGCACGTGGGAGGCAGTCGTTGCAGGCGGCGCGCGGCGCTTCCGTCCGATCCTGCTGACCTCGCTCACGACCTTCTTCGGCCTGGCGCCGATGATCCTGGAAACCTCAGTCCAGGCTCGCTTCCTGGTTCCGATGGCGGTCTCCCTGGGCTTCGGTGTCTTGGTGGCCACGATGATCATGCTGCTCATCGTGCCCTGCAGCTATCTCATTCTCGAGGACGCGCGTCGCAACGCGGGCAACTTCTTCGCCCGGCTGCGCGGGCAGCCAACGATGCCGCCCCCACCGTCGGCGATGCCGTCGGAAGCGGACGTCGAGCTATTGACCGCCGAGTAGTCGCGGCAGCAGAAGCTTCAGGAAGCCGCCGAGAACGTCCAGGTGCCTGTCGCCGCGCGGTTGCGGTTGAGCTCGACGGGCTTTCGCATGAGGCCCATCGCCGCCACCGTGGAGTGCATCCCCGCCCAGCGGGCAAGGCTGCGATACGCGACGAGCTGCGAGCCGCCCGGGTTACGCGCGGCGTGGTCCTTCGCGACCTCGAACACCTCGAGGTATCGCTGGATGCAAGCCTCGGGATCGGAGCGATCCTTCGCATTGCGCGTAGCCTGCTCAGACATCTGGCGGCGAAGCGCTGCCTTGGTCAGCAGCAGCTCTATGTGCCCGCCGAACTGACGGTCCGCATCTTCGCCCTTGGGATCGACCAAGAAGCCGTCCCCGCCGTCAGTGACTTGGCCAGCGACACCCATGCCGTCGTCCATCCCGACAACCGGAAGGCCGCACCACAGCGCCTCGCTGATGACCTGACCGTACGTCTCGGAGAGGGACGTGTACACGAAGAGGTCGGCGTGTCGGAACCAAGCTGGCATCTGCTGGAGGCCCTGCTCACCGACGAAGTACGTCCGGTGATCGATGCCGAGCTCCTTGGTGAGCTCCTTGAGCGCCTCGCTCTCGGGGCCGTCGCCAACGAGCGTCAGCGTCGCACCCTCGACCCGCGGGTACACGTACTGAGCGAAGATACGAAGGAGGCGATCGACCTCTTTCTCGCGAGCGTGACGGCACACGACAAGGAGCCGCGTACCGGACGCCGCCTCAGCCGCAAACGGATCGTCCTGACCGGTCTGGTCGAAGATTCGCTTTTCGATGGCACGCGGGATCACGTGAATCGGAACCTCGACGCCGCACTCCTGCCAGTGGCGTTTGAGGCCCGGGCTCAGACACACCAACGCGTCACCGGCGTTGTAGGCCTCGGTCGTGTTGGACTCGACCCATGGCATCACGCGCTCCTCGAAGAGGCGGTTGACCGACGGGACGTGGTTGAGCGCATCCGGTAGGACGACGTTGTAGACACTCGGCATGTGGACCGTGTTGACGCAGACGAGCGGCACCCCGTGCTGCTGACGAAGCCAGCCACCGGCGTAGAGCAAGCCGCTCGGGCTCTGGGCGAGCATCATGTCGAAGTTGGCGTCCCTCAAGGTCGCGAGCGAGGACTGAGAAGGCATCGCGAGATAAAACCCAGGGTGGTTGCGAAGCGGAATGCTCGGCAGCGAGATGTGTCGCGGCGGAAGCTCGCTTGGCAGGGCGTTCGGGTCATCGGGGCCAACGATGGTGACTTCGTGGCCACGCACTGTCATTTCACGGTAGAGGAATTGGGATGCGTAGGACGAGCCATTCGCGTACGGAATCCGTACGTAGTCGTTTAGAATCGCCAATCGGCGCAGCCATCGTCGCTCATGCGAATACATGCAAGGCCCTCTGTGTGGTTCATTGATGGGACTGTCAGCCGTGAATCAGATTCACACCCTGTGAAGAAAGCTGTTGTTCCGTGAATACAGCCCACTACATAGACCCCTCCTCGCAGCATGGTTTGCCGTGGTTTTGGGCCTTCTTGACGGGTTTTCGGAGACAGTCTGCCGCTCTAGGTATTCTCTTTGCGAAAAGCGAGCCAACCGAGCCGCCTCGTTCGCGCAGAGGAGGAAATTTGTGCTCTTGTCGTCAAGTTCAACTGCCGAGCCGCCCATCCGTCACAAAGGGGCTCCGAGCTCATACGCTGCTCGAGACACAATGATTCGCATCGCATATTTCGTGCACGGCCGGGGCAAGGGCCACGCCATCCGGACTCAAGCAGTCATCGAGGGTCTGCACCGGCGCCACGAAGTCCGCGTGTTCTGCGCCGGCCAGGCCTGGGACGTGTTGAAGGATGTTCCGGGTGCAGAGCCTGCCCTGGCTTGCCTGCCCGGCAAGGGGATGCTCGCGTCGTTTGCGCTCCGGTTCCGGGGCGACCGCGAACGTCTGCGACGCTGGTCTCCCGACCTCGTGGTCAGCGACAGCGACGGCCCCTCCGTGAACGCGGCGAAGTCCCTGGGGATTCCGGTGATGGCGGTCGGGCACGGCCTGATCTTCCAGCACACCCAGCTCAACTCTACCTTACCCGTCCACAAGCACGTTCGGGAGATCGTCAACGTGGCGAGCTCGTCCTGGCCGGCGGTCCGACGGGTCGCGGTCCACTTCGCCCCAGTGAGACCGCGCACGCCGGGCACCTATGTCGCCCGTCCGGATCTGCGCAGCGAGATACCTTCGGCTTCGACCCGCGAGGACTTCCTGCTGGCGTATTTCCGCGATGGCAATGGGCTGGTCGCGCTCGAACGGCTCGCGCGCCGCGGCCACCGGGTCGTGCTCTTCGGAAAGCCACGAGAAGTGCCTCCAGGAGTCGAGATTCATGCACCCGACGGGCAAGCATTCGCCGAAGCGCTAGGGCGCTGCCGCGCGGTGGTGGGTTCGGCAGGCAACCATCTACCCGCGGAATGCGCAATGCTGGGCATCCCCATGCTCGCGCTTCATCGTAGAGGCGATGCCGAGCACGAAATGAACGCCCATCTCGTCGAAGCCGCCGGCATCGGAATTGCGGCGGATTTCGAGCACTGCACCCCCGAGGTCCTCCAACGCTTCGAAGCCGAGTTCGACCGACCGCGAGAGGAGCTCGCAGCGCGTACTCGAGCCATGCGCCCGGCTTCCGAGGTCGTCTCTCACGCAATCGAAGAGCTCCGCCCGCATCGTACGGCGCGTGCAGCGTGGAAGAACACCACCGCCTAGCCACCACGGGGGCCGGGAGCGGGGCAGTGCCAG
>CALJYC010000203.1 GCA_937984275.1 uncultured bacterium
CGCGTCACGAATCGATTCTCGGTCCGACACGTCGGCGGTCACCGAGTCGAAGCCGTAGCGCTCCGCTTGCTCACGAAGCCGCTCCGCATTGCGGCCACAGAGAACGACGTCGACGCCATCTTCCTTCGCGAACCGCGCGATTAAGTCGCCGGTATAACCATAGGATCCGTAAACGAGAATCTTGCCCGGCATAACTGGGTTCTCCTATTGCTGGTCCACGCCGCCAGCCGAATCCGACTCCCCGAGCCGCAGATGGAGCACGCCACCGAATGCGGCAAAGATCGGATCGCCGCCGGGCAGCACCTGCAGCGCGAGCATGATCGGGTTGTAGCGCTCGCTTGGCCCGAGGGTGTACACGGCGCGCGTTGCGCCGGTGTCCCAGTCGAGCGTTTGCATCGTCCACTTGCCGTCTTGGAGACCGACCGTGTGAAGCTGCCTGTTCTTGGTGGTCACGACCGGCGTGCTGTTGGGGCTCGAGACGTCAGGGCGTGTCCAGGCGACTTTCCATTCACGAGTCTCGGGGTTCCATTGAAATTTCTGCACGCCGTAGGGCGTGCGCTTCGGGTCTTTCATCTTGAGCTGGACGTCGAGCATCATCTTTTCGTTGGTCTTCACCTGGTTATTGGCCAGGACCGCGCCGTAGTCGAAGATGGTAGCCGAGTTCTCCGAATATGAGCTCGTGAGCGACTTGTCGCCGAAGTCTACCGGGAGCAGCCCCGCGATGCGGCGGCTGCTCGTGCCCGGAATCTGTTTCCAGTCGGCGGGAATTTCGTTGCGCCAGTAGAGGATCAAGTTGTTCACGTTGGCGGCGTCGGCGAACACGACGAACTTGTCTTTGTCGCCAGGGCCGCCCATCAACGCCGGCGTGGTCCCCGAGCCCCGTTCCGCTCGCAGCGTCTCATCGAGCGAGCCGATCTCGTAGGCCTCGACCCACGCGCCGTCGTTCGGGTCGTCGCTGAAGCCGCCGTCCTTCCAGATCAACTTGTGGAGCTTCTTCGTGCCAGGCACGTAGATGCCTCCCTGCTCGTCCACGGCGATGCTGTTCCAAATCTGTTCACCGGGCAGGTTGTAGTAAACCGCCTCACTCAGGTCCGGTTTGATTCCGATGACGGTGCCGTCGATCGTCACGGCGATGATGTGCCCGTCCGGCGTGACGTTCATCCCGATCATGATCGGCAGCGGCATTTTCAGCCTGAGCTGGAGCTTCAGTTTCTTGAAGACATACTGCCCGAGCTTCACGATCGCAGAGGTCGGATTGCCGGGCTCCGCGTCGCCGTACGCGACGACGCCATTGCGATTGCTCACGTAGAGGATGCCCTTGTTGCTCACCATGGCGTAGTACGCCCGCAAGCCTTCGATTTGATAGCCGTTCCATTCGTCGGCGAGCTCGTCGTATTGTTCGGTGCCGAGCGTTGCTGCATCGAGCTTTGCGACGATCCGTTGCATGTCCTCGGGCGAGAAGCGCGGAAAGTCCTTGGGCTCGAGCGGGAGCTCGATGATTTTATGCAGCCGGTTCTGATCATCGAGGCGCAGCTTCATGATGCGGTCGACCTGAGAAACCCAAAACACCGTCGCCCCGTCCGGATAGGTGTAGTCGAGAATCCCGCCGGCGATCGGCGACGACCAAAGATGGTCGATCACATCGGCCCCGAGTACCTGCGTCGGCGCCTCGGGTCCCTTCAGTGGCAGCGCATCGGTCTGGTATGTATTGCAGTGAATGGTGGGACAGGTTCCATCCGAAAGCCGGGTGTCATCGAGATTGGGCAACTGGATGGGCTCGGTCCGTGCACATCCGAGCCATGTCACTGCCACCACGAACGCCCCAAGTCTCGTCCTCTTCATTTCACCCCACCTCTCGTTGGGCTTGACGTTATCGGCCCCGGGGCGGATTGTCACACCGATCGGAAATCGCTAGGAGACGTGTCGATGAAGACTCTGGAGTTGCGCGGCGCAGCGAGAATGCCTGCCCTGGGCCTTGGGACTTGGAAATCTGAGCCCGACGAAGTGTACAGGGCCGTGCGCGCAGCGATCGAAGTCGGCTATCGGCACATCGATTGCGCGGCGATCTATCAAAACGAAGAGGAGGTCGGCCGTGCGCTGACCGACGCCTTTCGAGCTGGCGATGCCAAGCGAGAGGATGTGTGGATCACCAGCAAGCTCTGGAACGATTCCCATGCCCCCGAGCACGTTCGACCAGCGCTCGAAACGAGCCTGAGGAAGCTCCAACTCGACTATCTCGACCTCTATCTCATCCATTGGCCGGTCGCTTTACGGCACGGGATCGAATTGCCGCGCGGCCCGGAAGACTTCCGTCCCTTGTCCGAGGTTCCGCTCGAATCGACCTGGGAGACGATGTTGAACGTCTCCGAGCAAGGTCTTACACGGCAGGCCGGCGTGTCGAACTTCAACAAGCGTATGATCGAGCAGGTCAGCGGGGCGACGGGTCACACGCCTGCAGTCAACCAGGTCGAGCTGCATCCGTATCTGCAACAGGACGCGCTCGTCGCCGCATGCGAGGCTCTCGGCGTCGCTGTCACGGCGTACTCCCCATTGGGCTCACCCGACTCCGCCGCGATGTTGGGCCGTCACGACGACGTCCTGCTCACCCAGCACCCGACGATTGTAGAGATCGCCGACGCACATCAAGCCACGCCGGGGCAGGTTCTGATCGCCTGGGCAATCGCGCGCGGAACGAGCGTGATCCCCAAGTCGGTCAACCCTGGACGCATCGCAGAAAACTGGGGCGCACGTGAACTGTCACTAACGCCGGCGGACATGACGGCGATTGCCGCACTCGACAGGCATCAACGAATGGTCGACGGCGGGTTTTGGTTCCTTGGCGAAACCTACTCGCCGCACACCCTTTGGGACGAGTGAATCGGTCCACGACGCCCGCTAGTACAGCACCTCGACCCAGCGACCACCGGCGGTGAGCTCGGCCCTGCGGCGGGCCCACTTCTCCTCGGAGCCGGCGATCTCGGCGAACGCGTTGTCGAGCTCGCCGCGCATCTTCTCGAGACCGGCCACATAGACGTAGGTGTTGGGCTGCCCCAGCAAGCTCCATAGCTTCTCGCCGCGCTGGGCGAGAGCGCCCTCCCAGTCGATGTTCGCGGTCCACTTCGGTCGGGGACTCAGCGCTTTGAACGCCTCGAACGTGTCGCGGTCGTAGTACTGGGAGAAATCGTCACGTTCGTCGTTCATGTAGAGAAGCTCGAGTCCGCTTCTCGCCCCGTAGAAGAGCGTGATCGTGCCTTGCCACTCCGGGACGTTCTCGTGGAGGTGCTTCACAAACGCCCGGAACGGCGCGATGCCGGTGCCGGTACCAATGAGGATCAGGTTGGCGTCCATCTCCTCCGGCACCTCGAAGGCCAGGCCGTAGGGACCGGCCATCGTGACGCTATCGCCGGCAACGCGATCGCACAGATAGTTGGAGGAGACACCGGGATATTCCTCACCGCTGTACTTGTCCACGTAGCTAACGCGGCGCACGGCGATCTTGATCCGGGGAAGCCCGCTGCCTCCAGGCTCCGGAAGGTCGGCCACGCTGTAGAGACGGAAGTGGTGGGCTTGCCCGAACTCTCTGGTGCCTGGGGAGAGCACACCGATGTTTTGTCCCAGTTGGATCTCGAAGTCGGGCTGCTGGATCTCCAGGGTGAGCTCCCGGACCTCGGCATCAGACGCCTCCGGTGTGATCCTCTCGCTAGAAACCACGATGGCCCGGATCCGCTGCTCGGTATCGTAGTCCTCAAGATGGGTAACCGCACTACTCATGGCATCTCCTCCTGGGCCTCACAGGCTCCGCTCTCCGGCCTTCGGTGGCAATCTTTTGAATCGTTGCAGCCGTGGCATCCTGTGCGCCCGGCCAGCGCGTCGGGGTCATCCCCAACATCGGCAAAGGACTTGCGCCATGCCCGCTGCACGCCGATCCACGCCGTGGACACGAGCAGGATGGCCCCAACGCCGATGATGTAGTCGTGCATCATGGTCCTATCCTCCCAGCCCGCCGAAACCCATGAAAGTCACCGAAAGCAGGCCGGCGATCATCAGGGCCATGGCAGTCCCCTTCGTCACATCCGGCACCTCTGCCAGCTCGAGCTTCTCGCGCAGGCCGGCCATGAGTACCAGGGCCAGAGTGAACCCCGCGCCGGCGCCCAGGGCGTAGACGATGCACTGCACGAAGCTGTAACCCTTGTTGGTCTGAAAAAGCGCCAAGCCGAGAATGGCGCAGTTGGTGGTGATCAGCGGCAGGAAGATCCCCAGCGCGCGGAAGAGCGCCGGGCTGACCTTCTTGATGATCATCTCCACCAGTTGCACGGTCGACGCGATGACGGCGATGAACGAGATGAGCTTGAGGTACGGCGCGTCGATGGCCACCAGCAGCAACTGGATCCCGAACGCACAGACCGAGCTCACCAACATGACGAACATCACCGCTCCGCCCATGCGCGTTGCGGTTTCGAGCTTCGACGACACACCGAGGAACGGGCAGATGCCGAGGAAATACGCCAAGACGAAGTTGTTGACGAGACTGGCGTTGATGAAGATCGTCCAGAGGGATTCGCTAGCCATCACGCCACCTCCCCCCTGATCGCGAGCGCGGCCGACTCGTCTTGCTTGGCCTTGCGTTCTTTGCGCTGCTTGAGCCAGTTGAAGAGCAGCAACCAGG
>CALJYC010000204.1 GCA_937984275.1 uncultured bacterium
CAGGGGCTGACTGAAGATGCCCTGCAGCACCTGATGATCTACCCCTGGCCCGGCAATGTCCGCGAGCTCGAGAACGCGATCGAACGAGCCGTAGTCATGTGCGAAGGCGACCTGATCGACCGCGATGACCTACCGACCTCCACCCACGGAGATCTGAAAAACGGCTCCGTGATGGCACTGATTCCTGGCATCACGATGTCCGAGCTCGAACGGGTTGCCATTCTTCGCACTTTGGATGCGGTCGATGGCTCCACCGCACGGGCAGCCGAGATCCTCGGGATCAGCCAACGCAAGATCCAATACCGCGTGAAGGAGTGGGGCTATCTGTCCGCGACCTTCGACTAGGGCGCCGTCGGGATCCGAAAAGACGCCCGGGTGCCGCCTTCCGGGAGCGGGGTCAGCGTCGCCGTGCCCCCGTGGAGGTCTAGGATTCGCTTGACGATGGCCAGCCCGAGCCCGGTGCCAGCGTCCTTGGTGGTGACGAACGACTCGAAGGCCCGCGCCGCAACCTCGGAGGAGATCCCCGGGCCGTTGTCGATGACGGCGACCTCCCAACTCCCGTCACCGAGCGTTCGGCTGACGAGCTGGACGGTCCGCTGACGGCGGTCGGCCACTGCTTCGACCGCGTTCGTGATCAGGTTGTTGACGACCTGCTTCAGGCGATCGCGCTCTGCGACGAGCACAGACGACGTCCTATCGATGTCTTCGATGAATTCGATCCCCTGCGACTCGATCTCGGGGCGGCGAAGCTCCACGACCTCCTCGAGTAGAGCACGGACCTCACACCGGACCGGCTCGAGCCTCCGCGCCCTTGCCAAGTTGAGGAAGTCGTCCAGCAGGAGGGATAGCCTTCGGAGCTCATCCTGAACCACGTTGGTCCGCCTCTGGATCTTTCGGCGTGTCGACTCGTCTTCAACGCGGTCGGCCGTGCGCCGAAGGACGTCGAGCTGCAGCTTGGCGGCGTTGAGGGGGTTCCTGACCTCGTGGGCCAGGCCGGCGGTCAGCCTCCCCATCACCGCAAGCGACTCCGCTTCGGCGGTCTTCTTGAGCACGTAGTCCTCGCGATAGGTTTCGAGCATGATCGCGAGCTCGATGTCGCAGATCTGGTCGATGACCCGGTGGTCCTCGAACGCTCCGAAGCCGTCGTCGGAGGCCCCCAACAAGGCCTGATGAAGGCCTAGCCGGACCACGTTCATGGCAGCAAGCATGTAGCGCTGCTCCAGACCGACCTTAACGTGGACGCGACCGATTCTCCCTCGCTTCTCCAAGTACGTCTCGTCGTATGGACCGGTGAACAGCTCTTCGAGCCACTGCGTGAGGGAGACTTTGAGGCGCACAATCTGCGCCTCGCTCTTCAGAACCGCGTGAGCGCGGGGGTCGGCGAGAATCGCCGCGTAGAAGCGGTCCACGATGCGACCATGATACGGCCGCATTCGAGGGCCCATCGCCTGCAGACGGCGAGCGGACTCGTCGTCGAACTCCACGTAGTCCCTCAGCGCGGGTAGCAAGCTGACCTCGGCCATTACGCCTGGCTAAAAAATTGCGCCCTTTGTGTCAAGGGGTCATGTGTCCCCATGGATTAAAAGGCAGAAAGTGCAGGGAGGCGGACCATGCTGACAGGGCACGGGGCGTCCTGGGCCAGCCGGCTGATCAGGCTGGGATCTACCTGGTCGGCACCCGCCATCGGCTGAATACCGACCAAGATCAGGTCGACCTTGGAGCGCTGTGCGCTCTGCAAGACGAAATCAGGCCAGGCACCTTCTTCATAGAGCTCCGCCCGGCAGCGAACGCCGCGATCGGCGCACCATTGCCGCTGCCGCTCGAGAAGCTGGCCCTCCTGCCGAAGCCTTGCCTCGAGCCGGTCACGCCACTGCTCGCCGTTGGTGCGCAGCGTCGGCGGGGGCTCGGAGAGCCGGCTCCCACCGCCACCGTAGGTGGAAACCAAGATCACCTCGCCGTCGGTGGGACTCGCGATGAACGCAGCAAACCCCACGAGCTTGTAGCTTGCGGAGGTCAGGTCGGTGACGGCGAGAATTGTAGAGGCCGTGTTGTTCATTGAAACTTGAACGATGTACAGCAAGGGACGTGCCACACGAGAAACCCCCCGCTAAACCGCATTGACGGTTACGCCGGTCGGCAACCTTTGCGGCTAAATCCAAAATCGCGCAGTTTTTGCGTCTTCAAAAAGGGGGGCAGTCCCCGTTTTGATCGGGTTAAGCTCGGGCATGGCTGAGTCCCGACGTCACCGCGGGCCACATCCCCTGGACGAGCAACTGTTCTCCAAGGCGGCGCTCCCGACTCTGCAAGACGCTACGAGGGACTTGAGCTGGCTACGGACACGGGGATACGCCGATCCCTCTGCGATCAAGCTGGTCGGAGACCGCTATCAGCTGCGCGGGCGTCAACGGGTTGCTGTAACCAGGTGCGCCTGCTCGGACTCGGCCAGAGACGATCGCGGGTCCAGAGAATATGAGCCGAAGGCCATGGTGGCCCGGCCCCTAGTGATCGATGGCCTCAATGTGATCACCACGATCGAAGTCGCGCTGGCGGGCGGGGTGCTTCTGCTGGGTCGGGACGCCTGCATCCGTGACATGGCGAGCTTTCACGGGAACTACCGATTGGTGCAGGAGACCGAGCGCGCCGTGGCCATCTTGGTCGATGTCGTCGAATCGATGAGCCCCTCTACGGTGATGGTCTACATCGACCGTCCCGTCTCGAACTCCGGCCGTCTTGCCGAGATCATCCGAACGACGGCCGCCGCCAAAGGATCGGACCTCCAGGCCGTGACCGCGGATCGCGTCGACGAAACACTGAAGGCATCCACCGCCGTGGTCGCCACGGCCGACAGCGCCATCCTCGACGCTTGCGACGATTGGCTGAACCTGGCGCGCACCGCCATCGAGCAACGCCGCGCCGAGCTCGATCCGCTTTGGTTGTTGGCTCTGTCTTGAGCTAAGACTCGGCGATCTTCAGCGCCTCATCAAGCCCACCGCGCTTGCCTATCAACATCCGGAGCCGAATGAGCTTAGGCGGCTGATTGAAAGCCACCGCGCCGACGAGCCGGCCCGCGCGCGCGTAGAGGGCGATGAACTTCTCACTCTCGCTGGTGCCGCCGGCGAGCACCAGGTCATCGGTCGGCTTGGGCCTGCCAACGCCCTGAATCTTAATGTCGAACTGGTCGGACCAGAACATCGGAACCGACTCGAATGGCGTCGCCTGGCCCGGCGCGGCGAGCAGGCTGGAAACCGCGTGGCGCGCCTGCTCGACGGCGTTGGTCCAGTGCTCAACGCGCATGCGTTCTTCGAACAGCGGATTGTACCAGCTCGCCACATCCCCAGCGGCGACGATTCCAGGAACGCTGGCAGCCAGCATTGCATCGCATCGAACCCCATCTTCGAGCTCGATGCCGGAGCCTGCAAGCCACGACACCGACGGGCTCACCCCAATGCCTACCACGACGAGCTCGCAATCCACGGTCGTGCCGTCGTCGAGCAGCACGCTTTCGACGCGATCGGTCCCGCCAAAGCCTTCTACGCGCCGTCCGCAACGAACGCGAACGCCGTGGCGTTCATGGACTTCCTGCAGAATGCCGCCAACACGAGGACCAAGGCTTTGCGCCAGCGGCGTTTCCAGGGCCTCGATCATGGTGACTTCGAGCCCCAACTGCCGCGCGGACGCTGCAACCTCCGCACCGATGAAGCCCGCACCGATGACGGCAACCCGAGGATTGGCCTCGAGCGCGGCCCGGATCGCCAGCGAGTCGTCCAGGGTTCGCAGCGTATGGATGCCGTCGATCTGCGGCTGATTGTGAAGCTCGCGCACGTGGCCACCCGTCGCGATCACCAACCCATCGAAGGGAACCACGTCGCCGCGTTCGAGCCGCACCTCACGCGCGTCGGTGTCGAGCGCGACGGCGCGCTGACCCAGCACGAGATCGACATTCAAGTCGTCGTAGCTCCTTCGACGAAGTGCGAGTCGGTCTTGCTCCCACTCGCCGCGGAGCACCTCCTTGGAGAGCGGCGGCCTGTCGTAAGGCAGGTGCTCTTCGTCGCCAATCAAGACGAGATGCCCTTCGAAC
>CALJYC010000205.1 GCA_937984275.1 uncultured bacterium
GCCCAGATTCGAGCGATCCACGGGGAGATCGAAGAGGTCGAGGATGTCATCGGCGAAAACGTGAAGGCGCTTTCGAGTGGCCTCGGTGAGCAGATGGTGGCCGTCGAAGAGACGGCTCGTGCCCTGAAATCGATGGCGATCTCGTTGCAGGCGATCAGCGACCGGGTCGAGGCCCTTTCGTCGAGCACGGAGGAGAGCTCCTCCAGCATCCTGCAAATGACGGCGACGAACCATGAGGTCGCCGAGAACATGGGCAACCTCGGGTCGAGCGTTCGCGAGACCGCGTCGTCGATCGAGGAGATGACCTACAGCATCAAAGAGGTTGCGCGGAACGTGGACGGGCTCGCGCTGACTGCGGAGGAGACATCGTCTTCGATGAACGAGATGGATGTCTCTATCGACCAGGTTCAGTCGAACGCTAACGAGACCGCGCGCCTCTCGGAAGAAGTTGCCAACGACGCAGAAACAGGGGCCGAATCGATCCACAAGATCACGGACGAGATCAACCGAATCAAGTCGTCTTCACTTCAAGCAGTGAGCACGATTTCCAACTTGGGGGACCGTATCGAGGCAATCGGCGACATTCTGAACGTCATCGACGACGTGGCCGAGCAAACCAACCTGCTTGCGTTGAACGCTGCGATCATCGCTGCGCAGGCGGGCGAGCACGGCAAAGGCTTCGCGGTCGTCGCGGACGAAATCAAGGACCTCGCCGAGCGTGCGGGCGCGTCGACGAAGGAGATCGCCGAGCTGATCAAGACGATTCAGGAAGAGACGAAGAACGCCATCGAAGCGGTAGAGCGTGGCGCCAGCACAGTCGACCGAGGCGTGACGGTGAGCGCCGAGGCAGAGAGCGCCCTGAAGAAGATCCTCGAGTCGTCCAGGCAGTCGACCGCCATGGTGCGTGGCATCGCGCGCGCAACCGTCGAGCAGGCCAAGGGCTCGAAGCAAGTCACCGATGCGATCGGACGCATTGCGGAGACGGTTCAGCAGATCGCCGCGGCAACTGCCGAGCAGGCGCGTGGGTCGGAGCTGATCATGAAGAGCGCTGACAACATGCGGTTGATCACTCAGCAGATGGAGCGCAGCAGTCAGGAGCAGGCCGAGGGCGGGCGCCAGATGACGGGCGCGATCGAGAACATCTCGGACATGGTCCTTCAGCTCCATCAGTCTCACCGGAAGCACTCGGAGAGCTCGGAGCAGACGCTGGCGGCAGCCAACCGCATTCAGGAGCTGACGCGCGAGTACGAAAGGCGGGTCCGCACCATGAACCGGGCGGTCGAACGCCTTCGTCAGATACGTCTCGCGTCGTGACGCGCGTCAATACAGGGCGGTTGTTCCTCCGGGCCGCCTGCGGGCGCCTCCGGTTGCCTTTCGGGGGTGCAACGATTCATCTTTGGGGCTCATGTTTGGCGTTGGCCCAACGGAGCTAGCTTTCTTCCTCGTCATCGTCCTGTTGGCGGTGGGCCCGGACAAGCTGCCCGCGTTCATGCGGACCGTTGGCAAGGGGCTTCGCCAGGTCCGGAACGCTAGCCGTGAGTTCAAGGACGCGATCGGGCTCGACGAACTCATGCGTGAAGGGGACCCGTTTCGTGCTCCTCCGATCCGCCCGCCGAAGGCGCGGCCCGTCCCCGTGCCGGACAAGGCGCCGCCTGCACCACCGAGCGTCGAAGAACCCAAAGCGGTGAGCGTAGCTCCGCCCGCGGCAGCGCCCGATGAGCCCGTGCCAGTGGCCGAAGAGCCTGCGACCGAAGAGCCCGCGGCCGAAGCGGATGCGCCGGGCGAGGCGAAGCATCCATGACGTCCGACCAGATCCAGATCCCGAAGCCCCCCCAGCTGCCACCGGTCGCCGAGGAAGACCAGGAGATGACGTTCTTCCAGCATCTCGGCGAGCTCCGTTCGCGTTTGCTGCGCGCCATCATCGGGTTGATTCCGGCCGTTGCGATCGGGTGGGTCTTCAAGAAGGAGATCAAAGACTTCTTGGTTGCGCCGCTTCAGCCGGCTTGGGAGAAGCTCGAACTGCCTGGTCAAGCCGTGCTGCGATTCGCCGGGCCGGCGGATGCCTTCATGATGTACATGAAGAACTCCCTCATCGCCGGTCTGCTTCTCGCTTCTCCGTGGATCTTCTGGCAGCTCTGGATGTTCATCGCGCCCGGGCTCTACAAGAAGGAGAAGGCGCTCGCCATTCCGTTCATCATCGCCTCGACGCTGTGTTTCGTTGGTGGGGCGGTGTTCGGCTACAAGCTCGTATTTCCCGAGGCCTTCACCGTCTTGCTCGGTTTTAGTGACGAAACCTTGGTCGCGACGCTCTTCGTCAAAGACTACATGCCGTTCTTCCGGAGGATGCTGCTCGCGTTCGGCATCGTCTTCGAAGTGCCGGTCATCGTGACGTTCCTCGCCGGCGCCGGCATCGTAACCTGGCAGCAGCTGCTGAAGTTCTCGCGCTGGTGGATCGTGTGTGCAGCATTCATTTCGATGCTGCTCACGCCGCAGGACGTGTACACGATGGTGATGATGCTGTTCCCGCTCGTGCTGCTCTACTTCGTTGGAGTGGGCTGCGCTTACGTGCTCAGCGTCTTTCAGAAGAAACCCGCGCCTTAGCCGCGCTCGGGGACCGGGTAGGGTGGGAACTTCGGCACGTCCTCCGGGAGGAACCATTGGTCGCCCCACAGGCTGGCGCCACCGTCGATGTAGTACGTTTGGCCCGTCACGAAGTCGGAATAACGCGACGCGAGATACGTGATCAGGTGGGACACTTCTTCTGCGGTCCCGAGCCGATGGAGCGGGTTGGCCTTCTCCGCGGTGTCGAGGAGCTCAGGTGGGTACTGCTTCGTGCCGCTGGTGACGATCACGCCGGGCGCCACAGCGTTGACCCGAATGCCGTGGAGCGCCCATTCCACCGCAAGCGTCTTGGTCATGTTGTCGACGCCCGCGCGAGCGGCGCCAGTGTGCACCATGCCAGGGAATCCGCGGATGATCTGGGCGATGATGTTGATGATGCGTCCTCGCTTCTGTGGGATCATCGCTTTGTTGGCGACGGCGTGCGTCATGCTCCATGTGCCGATGAGGTTGTTGCGAATGACCGCGGCGAAGCCTTTTGGCGAGAGCGCCTCGGCGGTCGTAGGGAACTGCCCGCCCGCGTTGTTGATCAACACGTCGACGCGACCAAAGCGCGCGAGCACCGAGTCCACAAAGCCGGCGATCACCTCGGGCTCTCGAATGTCGCACGGGGCGCCAAACGCCTCGATGCCCTTGGACTCGAGCTCGGCCACCGCGTTCTCGAGGGGCTCCGGACGTCTTCCGCAGATCGCGACCTTGGCTCCCAGGAGGCCCATTTCCGTTGCCGAGACGAGCCCGATTCCCGTCCCGCCCCCGGTGATCAAGACGACTTCGTCGGAGAACAACCCATCAGCGTACACTTGATCCATGCCGCCGCTCATACCACGCGAGGCGCGGCCGGACGATTCGATTGTCAGCCGGCCGCGACCGTCTCTCGATCTCGGCTGAGTGTCGTCACGAGCTCCCGCAAGTCCTCTGCGAAAAATGGCTTCGGGAGAGTCGCTTCGACGCTGAGGCGTCGCGCGATTTCGTTCCGCGCCGTGCTCGCGCTCAAGAGGATGACCGGCACTTCGGTGTGCCTCCAGCGGCGACGGAACTCGCGAAGGAACATCTCGCCATCTTCGACGGGAAGCATAAGGTCGACGACCATCAAGTCCGGCAGTTGCACCGCGCACTGCGCGAGCGCCGAACGGACGTCTCCCGCGGCGACCACGGCATGCCCGTCCTGTTCGAGCAGCACTTGGAGCATGTGTCGCACCGAGGGGTCGTCATCGAGAACGAGGATCGTTTTCTTTGTGGTCACCCCTGCATCCTA
>CALJYC010000206.1 GCA_937984275.1 uncultured bacterium
AGTCTCTACTACGTGGTTCGTGGATTGGCGAGCGATTCGGTCGATCCGTGCGCGCTAGGGCGACAGACGACGGAGTGGTGGGCGGATGCACTGGACGCGGCGATGGCCGTGCGCGACAAGCACAGCGACAAAGCCGCTCAGTTCATGGACGTTCAGTTCGAAGAGATCGTTGCCGATCCCGTCGCTGTCCTCGGCCGCGCCTACGAACGCTTCGACATTCCATGGTCGGCCGACATCGAAGGCCGAATGCGCTCGTTCTTGGACGACCATCCGCGGGGCAAGCACGGGTCCCATAGTTACGAAATCGAGGACTTTGGAATGACCCTCGGCCAGATCCGCGAGCGCTTCGGGCGCTACTGCAGCACGTACGACGTCCAACTCGTGGTCTAGCTAGACGCGACCGAGATCCGGGACGTCGACGGGCTAGTGCAACGCCTGGAAGTCACGCATCTTGAGCACCAGCTGCGAGCGCGTTTGGACGTTCAGCTTTCGCATGGCACTGCGGAGGAGCATCGAGACGCGGGAGCTCGAGAGGCCGAGCCGATAGGCGATCATTTTGTTGGTCTGGCCCAACACCGCGTAGGCCACGACCTGGCTTTCGCGCTCGGTAAGCCCGCGCGGATCGATGACATGAGGCGAGTTCGGAAGCGCCAAGACGAACCGTCTGCCGTCCGAATCAAACCCGTCGACCATCGACCATCGGCCCCGAACCAGCGCCTTCCAGATTTCGAGTGCTTTTTCGGGATCGGTCTCGCGCATCTTGCCGCGTGCGTGATCCACCGCGACCGCAGCCTCGCGAAGCTTCTTCGTCGCCGTGGGCTCCTGCGCGCGCCCGACCGCATCCGTGATCCGGAAGCTGTTCGCGTCGAAGATAGCCTCGGCGTTGTATGGGAGCTCGGTTTGTGGTTCGTCGCAGTCCTCTTGAGTGGCGAGCCCTCGCCGCAAGCGGTGCCCGGCGTCCACGTGCGCGGCTAGCATCTGCCACTGTTCCGCTTCATGGCCTGTGAGGGTGGTCACCTCCTGGAGCGGCGCGACGATTGCGACGCCCGCACCCTTGCAATCCACGGTCGTGATCCCCAACATGTCCTTGCAGTAGCTGACGTACGAGGTGTACAGCTCAAGTGCCTGCGGGCTAGCCTTGGTGTTCTCGGACATCGTGGCCGCCTGCCCGGGTCGCGCCTGCTCCCGCAGCGCTTCCGGTGGTGTGGCAGTGATTGCCGCCATGTGCCGGTCGGCAAAGTCTTTTGGGCCCGAGGCCACGTGGATTCGGAGCACTTGCACCGACCCGCCACTTGGCGGGCGGCCATATTCGATGCCTGCCACCCCAAGCCCCTGTTCGAGCACTGGCAGGCCGCGCCTCAAAATGGTTGGCAGCCACTCGTCATCGCCGACTTCGAGGTCGTACGCCGCCTCAGTGAAATCGATGATGGCCGAACCTATCGGGTCCATATCATCGCGCGCCTTTCTCCAAATCGGGACAGGGCGCACCCACCTGCGCCCACACCTACTAGGCGATCATTCGTTCGATCGGTGCGGCGGTCCATACGTAATTGTTTACCCTCGGCGAGCTTGTGAGAGGGGAAACTTCCGCCCGTGATGTCGATCGGGCCCATGCGTGCGGCTGGAGCGGGAGACGGGATTCGAACCCGCGACAGCTTGCTTGGGAAGCAAGAACTCTACCACTGAGTTACTCCCGCAAAGAGGTGGAATGACTAACCCTGGTTGCCTCGGCCGTCAAGCGAGGGCTCCGCGAAAAAGGAGCCCTCGCTGGGCCTTGCGGAATCTACCGCGCGTGCACCAGCGGTAGGCCATTGGTGCCGACAGGGATGTACACGGTCGTGTGGTTGGGGGCGTTGGCCATCGTGCGCTGGGCTTGGATCGCTTCGTGCTGCAGGTAGTTCGGGGTCAACGTGGCGTTGATGATCTTCTGCGCCTCGGCGATGCCTTTGGCTTCTTCGACTCTGATCTCTGCATCGCGCTGCGCGATCTCTCGCTGCGTTTCCTTCTCCTCGAGAAGCTGCTTCGCGGCGAGCTTCTTTTCCACGGCCTGTGAAACCACCGGTGGGTAGTCGATGTTGCCCACCGCCAGCCGAACGACTTCGAAGGGTGTGGTCTCCAGATAGGCGCTCAGCTCGGCCTCGATCGTTCCGGCGATTTTGTCGCGCTCCGCCTTGAGCTCACGGCTGGGGTATTCCTGTACCGACTGCCGCACGATCGTGCGAAATGGCTCTTTGATGAATCGGGGGTACCAATGCTCGGAGCCAAACTCCTCGACGACCGATCGGACGCGCCCTTGCTCGACCTTCATGACCGCGTGTACACGGAAGGCGACGTTGAGGTCGTCCTTGACGAGGATGCTGAACTCCTCGGTGTATGTGGTCGGGCGCACGTCGATATTGACGACGCGGTTACGCCAGGCGCTGATGCCGTAGTTGCCTGGGCCTGTAACTGCACCACGAAAGCCGCCTTGGCCAAAGACGCGTGGCTCTTCGAAGACGTAGCCTTCGTGACCTGCGGGGGCGTGTGGGTTGGTACAGCCGCCCGTGCCGAGAGTAGCTGCCATCAAGAACGAGGCGCTCACGATGATGGTGATGATGCGGCGCATGATTTCCTCCTTTATTGCTGTAGTGTTCTATTATTTATATAATAAGGCATAAAGATACATATACCAGCATAGGTTTGAGTTTTCGTATGCTTTAGTGTATAGAAATACAAATCCGGAGGGAGTCATGACCGAAGAGTTTCGACGCATCAGTTTGATGATTCGCGAGGACCAGCACGGTCGGCTGCTGGAGCTCGGCGTGAATATGAGCGGCCTGATCCGCAGTCTCATCGACGACCATTTGAGCGATGCGAAAATCACGCTAGCCGTGTCGGAAGAGACAGCACACCTCTATCAGCAGATCGTTTCGCACACCGGCAGTACCGACGCCGACATCGAGCCTTATCTGACGGCGGCGCTCAAGCGGATGCTGAAAGACCAAATCACCCGCCTGGAGAAGCTCCACCGAGCGATCAAATAGCGCGCGCCTGCGGCCCTGCGTTCAAGGGGGGGACTTTGGCGGCCGTCACGGCCGGACGACGATGGTACGCTGTGAGTCCGGAGGTCGCATGGCGCATTGGGAACATCGACAAGAGACGAACTGGAAGGACTTCGAGTTCAATCAACGGAAGGCACTACGGGTCGTACAAGAAGAATGATGCGGGCGCGTGGGCGCTTCGGGCTTTGCCTGGTGTTGGGAATGTGCGCGTGGGCGGCTTCGGCCGGTGCGCAGGAGCTCGTCGCGCCACGGGTGAAGTCGCTTCCGGGAGTTCAGGTGCCGCCCGGCGCCGAGGTGCCGGAGTCGGGCGTTGTCCAGGTGTTGGTTCGCATCGACCCAGACGGGAAGGGCGTCGTCGAGAAGTGCGATGCCGGCCGCGCGCTTTGTGACGTCGTCATCGAAGCGATAGCCCGTGCAGAGTTCGAGGCTGCGACCCGCGATGGGAACCCGGTGCCGTCGCAAGTGCGGGTGGACTTGCGCGTGCGGCGGCCCGAGGTCGACGACGCCGCGGAAGCTGCTCCCGACGAAACCGTGCTGGAGCCAGGGCGCGCTCAGGTCGACAAAGAGCTGATCTTCTCGGAAACCGCGCAAGTTGATGCGCGCGCCCAGGCGCCGATCAAGCTCGAGCTCGATGGGATTCGAAACATCCCGGGGACCTTTGGCGAGCCGTTCCGAATCCTGGAGGTGCTGCCGGGCACCGTTCCCGTGGCCAATGGACAGCCCTACGTCTACGTTCGCGGCGCCCCGCCTTCCGGGACGGTGTCCCTCTACGACGACATCCCGATTCCGTTGCTGTTCCACTCCGCGCTCGGGCCTGCGACCGTGCATTCGGGGGTGATCGGTGGCATCGATTTGTATTCCGGGGCCGCGCCGGCGCGCTACGGAGGGTTCATCGGAGGCGTGATGGCCGCGAAGGCTCGCCGGCTTCCCAATGACCGGGTGCATGGTGAAGCCGAGCTCCGCGCCATCGACGTGTCCGGTTTACTCAACGTGCCCATGCCCAAAGAGGGATCGATGACGTTCGCCGGCCGTTACGGGTTTCCCAACCTCGTGCTCGGCGCGATCGATGTCGACGCTAACATCGAGTATTGGGACTACCAATACCGTACCGGCGTGGAGATGAGCGCCAGGTCGCGCTTCGAAATGGTTGCCTTTGGCGGGCGCGATGCCTCGGCCATCGACGCCAGTAACCCGATGGAGCGGCTCGCGTTCGACCTCCAGTTTCATCGAGTGGAAGCGCGATTCATTGGGAGGGTGAAGCGATGGGATTTCGTCGGAACGATGCTCTACGGCTACGACTTCTCCGACGTCGAGGACGCGTCCGCTAGTGCGGTCTCCGATGCGGGAGCGAACATTCACCGCATCGGACCGAGATTTTGGGCGGTCTACGGGGCCCCCAAGCTCCAGCTTCGCATTGGTGGGGATATGTCGGCTCTATTCGGCGCCGCCCGATGCACACCAGGGATCCAGAACGTCTCGGCCCCCTGCGACCCAGCCTTCGCCGGGCAAGATCGCAGAGTCTTCGGTGGCACATTCATCGATGCGAACGTATCGGCGCTGTCCTGGTTGGACCTATCGCTCGGCGTCCGCGCCGACGTATGGAACACGGGCGGCCACCGAGACGCGGCGGTTACCCCGCGCGCGCGTGCCACGTTTCACGCGCTCGAGCTTGCCGACCTGTTCGTGGGATGGGGCCTCGGCGCGAGGCCTGCGACATTCGCCATCCCGCTTCCCGGGCTCGGCGACGTTCCGCTCGAGCCGGGTCTTCAACGGGCCAATCAGATCGAAGGTGGTGTCCGCTTCTTCCTACCCTACGATCTAACGTTCGAAACGCGCGGCTACCTGAATCTGTATCGGGATCTTCGCTTTGTGGACGTCTTCACCAATCCGGAGATCTCCGACGATCCAAACTCGAGCCCCCTTCCGGTGGGGCTCCTCGACGATTCCGCGGACGGAAAGAGTCACGGCCTCGAGCTGTTGCTTCAACGTCCTTTCGAGATCGGATTTTCGACGTTGGTCAGCTACACGCTTGGTTTCAGTGACCTCACCGCGACGGCGCTGCTCCTCAACATGCCGCCACAGTCGTTCGACTACACCCCCTCATACGATGTTCGGCACGTCATGAATGGTGTGCTGGCGTGGCAGGCGAAATTCGGGCTGATCATCTCCGCGCGTCTCTTTGCAAGGTCTGGCCGCGCGGAGGGGTGGATCTGGCTCGATCCGTCGGGTGTGGTGCAGCAATATGTCCAGCGTATTCCGTGGTTTGTGCGTCTCGATGCGCAGGTCGCCTATGAGTGGGCCAAGCCAGGGCGCCGCATGCGGATCGCCCTCGAGTGGATCAACATCACGCAGGCGCGTGACGCGCAGGAGGTCGACTCGACTGACCCTACGGCGCCGTTCGAGTGCCGCGTGCGATGGGGCGTTCCGTCCGAGCCGTGCCCGATCCGGTTTACCGACGCGATTTGGTTTCCCAACCTGTCGTTTCGCGCGGTGTTCTAGACCTCGTGTCCGATGCCCGACCAATGGTTCGGGTTGAGCGCGCCGGCCGCAGGTTTCACGTTGACCAGGAAGCCGGTGAGGTGCGCCATGCCGGAAACCTTCTCTAGCTTGTCCGGCCCGTCCGCGGCGAGCAGGTTGACGTTGACGCCGGTCGTCTTACTCGCGACGCCCATCTTGCTGTCCTGATGCCCCCAGCCGTGTGGGAGCGCGACGGTGCCGGGCATCAACTCGGAGAGCAGCTTCACAGGGACGCGAACCGTGGCGGTGTCCGTCGACACGTCTGCCAGGCTGCCTTCTTGGACACCCAATCGTTCTGCGTCCTCGGGGTGCACGTACAAATGGTTGGTCGAGCGGTCACCTGACACGAACTCCTCGATGTTGTGCGTCCAGGAGTTGTGGGTGGTGATCGCTCGCTTGGTGATCAGTTTGAGTCTGTCTTTGGTGTCGAGCTCGAGTTGGAAGTCCGCTTCGAGCTTCTCCGTCTGTTTCAGGAATACCTCGGGCGCGAGGTGCACCTTGCGGTCATCGTGAATGACCCGCTTGCCGAGGAAACTGCCCGGGTCGTGCTGCGGGCGCAGACGGCCATGCTCTGCCTTCAGGAGCTTCTTGAAGCTACCTTGCTTCGTGACCCGAAGCAGGCCCGAGAGCAGAAGCTCTTGCGGGATCGACGGCTGCTTCCCTCGGCGCCCAATTGAATTGAGTGCCTTGGCTGTCTCGAAAGTGCGCTGAGCGGCGGCCGAGCCCCACAGATTGACGCCGCTCGCTTTCGCAATGTCGACGTAAATCGTTGCCTCGTCTCGCTGCTCGCCCTGGGGAGGAACGACGGCACGGGTCGCCTGCAGATAGGGCTTTGCCTGAAGTCCGAGCATCAAGGGGAAGATAAAGGGCAGGTCCGGGCGCTGGAATGGTGATGTACACGGGAGAACATGGGTTGCGACGGACGCGGTTTCGCTCGGTTGGATATCCAGCACGACGAGCAACTCGAGCTCTTTGAAGGCCTCGCGCAGGCGCTCGGAGTTCGCCATCGTGATGAGCGGGTTGCCGCCGGTGACGAACAAGGCTTTGATCTGCCGGTCGCCGGGGGTGAGGATCTCGTCGGCGAGGATGCCGCCTGGCATCGCATCGTTGACGGACTTGAACCCGCCGATGCGGCTTTCGTTTTGGTGCAACAAGGTGCCGGTCTTCTTGCCGAACGCCGCAAAATCGATGACCCCAGTGCTCACGACGGTGCCGCCCTTGCGGTCGAGATTGCCCGAGATGGCGTTGATACACTCCTGCAACCAAAACGCGAGCGAGCCGTTGGTGCCCATGTTGACGCCGGTCGAGCAGTACAGCGCCGCACCGTCAGCTTCGCGGTAGGCCCGCACCAGCTCGCGGAGGCTCTCGGCTGGAATGCGCGTCACCTCAGCCGTTCGCTCGGGCGACCAGGCCTCGGCAACCCGGCACAGCTCGTCGAACCCGGTCATGTATTGGTCGATGCGCGTGCGGTCGACCTCGGAGGTTGCTAGCAGCTCGTGAAGGAACGAGAGGTAGAAGAAGACGTCGGTATTGGGGCGGATGAAGACGTGCTCGCCGGCGACCTTTGCCGTTTCAGTGCGGCGCGGGTCGACGATGAAGATCTTCGCGCCGCGGGCCTCGATTTCTTTGAGGCGCCGAATGGGATTGGAGACCTGCAGGAAGCTCCACTTCGAGATCGCGGGATTGGCGCCAACGATGATCAGGCACTCGAGGTTGTCGAGGTCGGGGAATGGCTGGGTGAACGGAAAGCCGTAAATTTGATGCGCGACTGCAAACTTGTTGGCGCAATCCTGTGTGGCCGAGGAGAACATGCTGGCCGAGCCGACGCCTTGCATGAAGCCCTGCGCAAAGACCGGGTGCAACACCCCAAAGCCGGCCGCCGTGCCGACGTACATGGCGATGCTGTCGCGACCGTGATTGTCGATCAGCTCGCGGACCTTGTTGCCAATGTTGCCGAGCGCGTCGTTCCAACTCACACGCTGGAGCTCGCCATTGGACCGCTGCATGGGATAGAGCAGCCGATCGGGCGTGTCGTATAGCCGATGCTGCTTGAGTCCCTTGAGGCACCCGTACCCGCGGGTGGCTACGTGATCGTCGTCGGGTTTGATGTCGACGACTTGGTCGCCATCTACCGTGACCTCGAGCCCGCACAGAGCCTCGCAGATCCGGCAAAACGTTTGCACGGTCTCAGCCATAACTGACCGAGTCTATAGGGCTTAGTCCTCGTGGATCAACTCGTCGAAGGCGCGATTCACATCGTCCATCGATTCCATGAGTAGATCGTCAGGGTTGTCGCCAGAAGGGCCGCCGAGGCGCTGCAAGCGCTGACCCACTTCGCGGTATTGAGGTTCCCTTTGGAAAACGAACTCATAGTGCAGGCGAGCTTGGTCTGTCAGGCCGCCCGCTTCGCAGGCCATGGCGAGCTCGTAGTGCAGGCCGACGGCTTCGGTGGCCGTCTTCTCCGGGCTTTCCAGACCGGACTGGAACGCTTCGATCGCGTCGCGCGGTTGACCTTCTTCCATGTAGATGAGGCCGATCATCGTCCAGCATAGGCAGCGTCTTCGCGGATCCGCCATCGCCACTTGGAACTCACGACGGGCGTCCGGGTACAGGCCCATTTCTTTGTAAGCGATGCCGAGGTCGAAGTGGGTATCGCTGTCGTCGTCGCTCACCTGCTCCGCAACACCGGCTTTGAACTGCTCGAAGACCGTCTCGACGTCGATCATTTCGGCGCCTTCATCGATCGGCGCGATCTCCGCCACTTCGGCAAGCTCCTCGGCGAGCTTCTCCGCGAAATCGAAGCCCTCGTCCCCGGGCTCGAGCTCTTCGTATTCGAGCTCCATCTCCGGCGGCTCCGAGACCATGTCCGCGGGTATCGAGGACGCGTGCGGCTGAATGAGTGGTTGGGCTACCGCGGACACGCCGGAGGACGCAGCCGCGAGCTCTTCGATCTCGCGTGCCTTGTCCAACACGAGCGGATGGTCCGGGAGTGTGAGCTGAAGCTCGCTGACGATCGCGCGTGCCTGCGTAAACAAGCCGTCGACCAAGTACGAATCGGCGAGATCGAGAGTTCGCTCCATCAAGCTAGGGGCGAGCACGGCGATGGCCGGCGCGACCTGCGTGCTCACCAGCGGGAGCGCGAGGAACTCCGAATACGTCATCGGACCGAGCCCGTGGATCGGGATGACCCGTCCACCCGTAGGTGGCCGCGGCGCCGGGGGCACCGAGGAGTACGGTTCCTCGACTTCGATCGGCGCTTCGGAAATCGCAGGCAGGGAGCCGGAAACCGTGCTTGCCTCCGCGAAATCTTCCTCGATGTCTTCTTCGACGTACATGATGCCCGACGCCCCGCTCAGCCCAGAGGCGCTGCTCAGCGACGGGGAGCTCAACTGCGAGGCACCGCTCACCTGTGCGGGCCCGCTCAACTGCGATTCGGCGAGTTGCGCTGCGGAAACCGATCCCGTCGACGCGGAGGGTTGCCGGACCGTGCCTGGCGGCATGTAGTGCTGCCCCGAGGCAGATGCGGTCTTTTGCAAGGCCACGCGGGCCTCTTTGTCGTTCGGGTTGAGCTCCAGGATCCGGTGCAGTGCGCTCATGCGTTGCTGCGGGCGCTGAGCCTCGCGGTGGATGCGCGCGACTTCGCGATACACGCTGATCGCCTTGTCGGTCTGAGAGAGCATCAAGAAGGCCTCGGCGAGCAGCGAGAGGGTCGAGACGTCGCGCGGGTCGGCCTTGAAGCAGATTTGTAACTTGGCGAGCGCGCGCTTCGGATCGCGACGCGCGATGTACGTCTCGGCGAGCTCCTTCGCCACACGGACATCGTTGCTCCGGTGGTACAACAGGCGCTCGGCGACCTTGACGTAGTCGTCGAGCCGGCCCTGGTCTCTCAAGAGCAACGCGCCTTGTTCGAACTCGTCCGCGGCTTCCTGGGTTCGCCCCGCGCGCGACAGTGCCTCAGCATACTTGATGCGCACTGGAATGTGCTCGGGATCGAGCTTGACCATCTTGCCGAGCATCGCCAGCGCTTGGTCGGTGTCACCCGCTCGCATGAAGCCGTTCGAGACATCCTCGAACACGCTCATCGCATCGCTGATCAACTGAAGCTGCTCGTACATTTCGCCGAGCCGCACCTGCGCGTCGAGTCGCGACGGGTCGAGCTTCAGGATCTGCTTGTAGACCGCGATCGCTTTGAGAAAGAAGCCCTGCTGAGCGTAGTGACCTGCGACACTTTCGTACGTCTCGATCGCCGAGCCGCGGTCCCCCTTGCGCACGTACAAGTCGCCGATCTTCAGCAGGGAACGAACGTCCCGCTTGTCGGAATCGATCAGCTTCTTGTACTGGCCGATCGCCTTGTCGTATTGGCCGCGCGACTGGTACTTCCGCGCCGCGTCCAAGACCTTATTCCTGTTGATAGCCAAAGCCCCTGCTAAGCCCCCATGCGTTCAGTGCACCCACACAAGTCTACTAATGCCGGACGGGGGCGGTCAACAAGCGCTAGGCCTGAAGCTCGTCGAGGAAGCGCGTGGAGAACCGACCTTCTTCGAAGGCCGGGTGGGCGAGAATCCTCCGATGGAGCGGAATGTTGGTGCGAATGCCCCCGATGATGGTCTCGCTGAGCGCTCGTCGCATCTTGGCGATCGCTTGGACGCGTGTCGGTGCATGTACGATGAGCTTGGCGATCAAGGGGTCATAGTGCGGTGGAACGCGACCTCCACCGAAGACGCCGCTGTCCACGCGGACCCCGGTTCCACCGGCCATGTGGAACTCGGTGATCATCCCTGGGGAGGGCGCGAAGGTGTCCGGGTCTTCCGCGTTGATGCGGCATTCGATCGCGTGACCCCGCGGCGAAAGCGGGCGCTCGGGCAGCTCCAGCGGCTGGCCGTCAGCGATGCGAATCTGCTCGCCGATCAAGTCGATGCCCATGACGAGCTCGGTGACCGGGTGCTCCACCTGGATTCGCGGGTTCATCTCGAGGAACGTCAGCTCGCCGCTCTCGTCGAGCAAAAACTCGAGAGTCCCGGCCGAGATGTAACCGACCTCGCTCATGGCTCGCCGGATGGTGGCCGACATGTCGCTTCGCATCTCGTCGGACAACGCCACACTCGGAGCCTCCTCGAGGATCTTCTGATGGCGCCGTTGGATCGAGCACTCACGCTCGCCGAGGACGTGGATATTGCCGTGCTTGTCGCCAAGGATTTGGAACTCGATGTGCCGCGGGCGTTCGATGAATTTCTCGAAGTAGAGCGCATCATTTCCAAACGCCGCGCGTGACTCGGTGCGCGCCGTCTCGAACACCGCGCGAACCTCTTCTTTGGAATGCAGGATGTGCATTCCTCGGCCGCCGCCGCCGCCAGAAGCCTTCAGCAGCACCGGGAAGCCAAGTGACTCGGCCTTCTTGATGGCGTCCTCGACATCTTCGAGCAGCTCGGTTCCTTCGATTGTTGGAAGTCCAAGAGACTTCGCCAGCGCGCGAGCGGTCACTTTGTCGCCCCATTGTCGCATCTGGTCGGGCAGCGGTCCGACGAACTCGAGCCCGCACTGTGCACAGGTCTCTGCGAACTCGGGGTTCTCGGACAAGAAGCCATAGCCGGGGTGCACCGCATCGGCGCCGGTGATTTCTGCCGCCGCGATGATCGCCGGGATGTGCAGGTAGCTGCGCGTCGGGTCGGCAGGGCCGATGCAGATCGCCTCGTCGGCCAGCCGAGTGTGCAATGCGTCGGCGTCGATTTCGCTATGCACGGCGACAGTGCGTAGGCCCCGTTCCCGACACGAGCGAATCACGCGAAGCGCGATCTCCCCTCGGTTTGCAATGAGGATCTTCTCGAACACGGCTCAGCTGATTTCGATCCGGAAGAGCCGGTCGCCGTATTCCACTGGCTTGCCATCGTCGCCGAGGATTTCGACGATCGTACCCGCAACTTCGGCCTCGATTTCGTTCATGAGTTTCATGGCCTCGACGATGCAAAGCACTTGGCCCGGCACAATCGAGTCGCCGACCTCGACGAACGGCTCACCGTCAGGTGAGGGCGCGCGATAGAAAGTGCCAACGAAAGGCGTTGTGACATAGGTGCCGTTTTCATCCACGGGAGCGGGCACATCGGACGGGTGCTCCGAGCTCGCCGCCCCGGCCGTTGCGACCGATTGCGTTGCTTGAGCGCCGACGAGCGGCGCGGGATCGCGGCGTACTCGGATGCGGTCATCGTCGTGCTCGACTTCGATCTCGGTCAGATTGGACTCGTCGAGGAGTCGAATGAGCTCGCGGAGTTGATCCAGGTCCAACTTCATTGTGTCTCCCGGCGGCAATGCACTAGCCGGCAGGGTTGAGATAGTCGATCAGCGCACGAAGGCCAAGCACGTAGCTGTTCTTTCCGAAACCAATCACGGAACCAATACACACCGCGGCTGTCACTGACTGATGACGAAACGATTCGCGCGCCTGTGTATTCGAAATGTGCACCTCGACGGTCGGTAAGCCCGTTGCAGAGATTCCATCACGCAACGAAACCGACGTGTGCGTCAGACCACCTGGGTTGATCACGACCCCGTCGAACGAATCCCGCGCGTCATGCAGCCAGTCGATGAGCTGCCCCTCCTGGTTGGATTGTCGGCATTCGATCGTGGCGCCCAGGTCCTTGGCCAAGTCCCGGAGAGACAGCTCGATGTCGTCCAGGGTGGTCGTGCCGTAGACATCGGGCTCGCGCGTGCCCAGCAAGTTGAGATTGGGCCCATTGAGCACCAGGACGCGTTTCGCCGAGGCCGCCATCGTATCAGAGGTTTTCGATTAGCTTCGGGGCGCTGGTTCGCAGCAGATAACGCGCCTTGCCGACGTTTCCACCAGGCGCAACAGCCAGGGCGACGAAGTACTCGTCCGAGAGCATGCGAACCACGGTCGTCAGCCGCTCGGTCTTGACCGAGACTTCTTGGGTAGGTCCGGTGTCGAGCATTTCAGCTGCTCGCTGAACGCCCTTGAGCACGACGCTGTATTCCATCCCGACCGACTCGATATCGAAAGGACCGTTTCCGGCCGAGTATTGGTCGATGGCGATCCCGTCCGACGCCATCAGGAGCCCAGCTACTCCGCCATCGGTTCGATCGACGAGGTCTTGCAGTATCTCTTTGAACATTGCTCCTCCGCTCCACGATCTCCGCACGGACAGGCCCTCGGGTCAAGTATCGCGTTGGCCCGTGCGCCCCTTACGCGCCAGCGTGGATGAGCTTCACCGTCAAGCCTCCGCCCTTCGTGTCACTGAGCGCTAGGCGCAGGCCATGGCGTTTGGCGACGTCGCTTGCGATATGCAGCCCGAGTCCCATTCCGTGCGGGTGGCGGGTTCGCGCTTCACTTCCCCGAAAGGACGGCTCGACCACTCGGAGGCGATCGCCTTCGGCAATGCCGGGACCATCGTCGACGACTTGGAGGGTCCAGGCCTCGTCGGCTCCGTCGAGGATGACCGCGACGTGACCTTCAGCTCGGTTGTAGCGAACCGCGTTCTGAACGACGTTTCCGAGCGCTTGTTCGAGCAGAGTGAGATCGCCGGGAAACTCGATCATGTTCTCCGGCACTGCGACCTCGAGGGCGATCTGTTTCCGCTTGGCGATTGGCCGATGGCGGTCGACGACGCGTTCGACGAGACGGTTGAGATCGATCGGGTCTCGATGGGCGAGCCCGTCGTTGGCTTCGAGGCGCGCTGCCGCGTTGAGATTGTGCAAGAGCGAGCCCAGGTACTGCGACTCTTCGATGCTCGGCACGATGGCGTTCGCATCGAGCGTCTCACCCGCTTCGATTCGCCGCTGGAGCGAGACGAGGTGACCCTGCAGCACGCTCAGCGGCAGCATCACATCGTGAGTCGTGTTGGCGATGTAGTTGCGGAGCGCCGCCTCGCGCTCGCGTAAGGACGCGAGCTGCGTGTGGATCGTTTGACGGCTTTGCTCGAAGGCCGCACCGAGCTCGGCAACCTCGTCGTTGCCTTCGACGTGAATAGGCTCTTCGGAGCTGCTTCCGAGCTTTCGAACCGACTCGGTGAGCTGCCGTACGCGGCGAACGATGGGACCTGCGGCAAACAGCGCGACCAGGATCATGACCAGCGCGACGAGGAACGCCGGCATCAGAACGGCGCCGGACAACCATGGGGGCGGCCCCTTGATGCGCATCAACACCACCGCGCACGGACCCTCGTCCCAAGCCATCCGCACCGCGACCTGCGTGCGCCGCTGATCTGCAGAGCGGTAGCTGGCGATATCCTTGCCGGCCTTTAGCTGTTGGGCGAGCTCGGGTGGAAACGTCGGGTTGTCGAGATTGCGGCTCTGGAACTCCGCGTCGTACGCAAAGACTCGATGCCGCGGGCCCGGATGACGAGACGATCCCTGATGCCGACGAGCCAGGCGGTCGCCCTGCGGGCCCGGCCAATGTTCCGGGTTGGCCTCACAGCGCTCGCGCCCACCCGAGTCCATTCGATGGACCGCAGCCTCCGCGATCGCGTCGACCCTCAGTTGGGAGTGCCAGCGTGATTGAGCCCAGCCCAACACGACCAACAACGAGATCGTCGCCAGGCCGAGCGTCAACGCCAACCGTGTCCGAAGCTTCATGAGCCTTCCGAGAGGCGGTAACCGATGCCCCAAACGGTTTCGAGCTGCGTGGCGTCGCTGCCGAGCTTGCCGCGAAGCCTGGAGATGTGGACGTCGAGCGTTCGCCGGCTGGTGTCGTGCGAAGGATCGAGCGCAGCGTCGACCAGGGTGTCTCGGGTGACCGCGGAACCCTTCCTGCGGGCTAGCAGCGCGAGGATCTCGAACTCCACGGGTGTCAGCGAAAGTGTGCGTTCGCTCGTGGTTACTTCACGGCGCTCCAGGTCGACCTGAATCGGCCCGACGACCAGACGTTCGGTGCCCACGAGGTTCGGGCGTCGCAAGCACGCCTGGATGCGCGCGAGCAGCTCTTCGGGAAAGAACGGCTTGGTGACGTAGTCATCCGCGCCGAGCTTTAGTCCGCGGATCTTGTCTGCCGTGTCGTCCCGAGCGCTGAGAATCAACACTGGCACTTCCGACTTCACGCGATAACGCTTGAGCAGGTCCATGCCGTATGTGCCGGGCAGCATCAGGTCCAAGACGATGACGCGGTAGTCGTCGGGGTTGAGGGCGCGCGCCGCGTCGCCGTCTTGGACCCAGTGCGGATCGAACCCCGCTTGCGAAAGGCTATCGACCACTTGCTGACCAAGGGCGACGTCATCTTCCACGAGCAGGATTCGATTGGACACCAGGTGCTCCAGTTACTTCGTGTCTTCCGAGTGGTGGCGCTGGAACCGCTCCTCCATTCGGTCGACTTTGTGTTCTCGCTTCACCAATCGAAGCTCTTCGCGCTGCGCGCACGTTAGATTCGCATAGATTTGATCCTCGGTCGCGAAACGAACGTCTCTCATGGCGACGAACTTCTCTTTGCTTCGCGGCATCTCCTTGATCTCCTGACGCTGCGCAACCGCTTGCTCCATGATGGCTCGGATATTCGTCTCCTGCTTCGGGGTCAGGTCGAGCCGTTGGGTCATTTCGGTGAGGTGCTCTTCCATTTTCTCGGGCGACCAGTGGGCCCCGTGGCCGTGAGGACCGCCGTAGGCGAGCGCGACCCCACCCATCATTAACGTGAGAGCGGTGACGCCACCCACGAGGGCAGCGATGATGGTTCCTTTGTTGATGAACTTCATGAGGATTCCTTTCTGGGAGGTTCTGCCTCCTCATGAAGTAAAGGACTCGAACCTTACGCGCGTCTTAACGTGGGGGATCTTTCTGCACATTTCGGCTAGTTTCCGTCCGTGGCCCGATCTTTTCTCGTTCTCGATATCGAAACCGTTCCCGACCCTGATTTGGTTTGGGATGCGGCGGTCGGCGGTTTTCCGCCGGCCCCGTTTCATCAAGTGGTCGCCCTCGGGGTGCTGTGGCTCGATGTCAATCACGAGCTCCTGAAACTCGGTGCCTTCGGCGGAGAGGAAGATGCGCCGCCTGACGAGTCGAAGGTCCTGCAGGAGTTTGCGGACTTCATCGGAGAGCGGCACCCAACGATGGTGACCTTCAACGGTCGGCGGTTCGATCTGCCCGTGCTGGCCAACCGCATGCTGAAGCACGGGGTGCAGTTTCCCGCCTACTACGCCGGCCGTAGCGGCGGTGCTGACTACCGTTACCGCTACAGTGATGAGGGCCACATGGACTTGGCTGACGTGTTGACGGACTACGGCGCCAGCCGAATGCCCAGCCTCACGGCACTTGCGCAGCTCGTCGGCATGCCCGGCAAGATGGACGTCGATGGCTCGAAGGTGCAGAGCATGTTCGAGCACGGCCGGTACACCGAAATCCGCGACTACTGCCTCCACGACGTAGTCCAAACCACCTTCGTTTTCCTCCGCGCCGAGCTCCTCCGAGGCCGCCTAACCCAAGACGCATACCGAACCCGCGCCCAAGCCCTCTGGGACGCCCTAGAACAAGACCCCCGAGTCCTCCCCGTCCTCCAACAAGCCAACAAACCCCAAGCCCTCCTCCTCTAGAAAAGGGGTCAGACCCCTTTTTGAAAGGGTTAACCCTTCT
>CALJYC010000207.1 GCA_937984275.1 uncultured bacterium
GAAACGTTTGGCGTCATCACGGCAGATCTCGTCGACCCGCCGCCTGACCTCGAGGGCGAGCAGACGGCCTTCAACGATATGGTCAACGAGATGATCAAGGACGCTATGCAGGCCGAGCCAGTCTGCCTCACCCTAGTCGAGCCGACGGACATCACCGATCCGAACCAGCCCCAGCCAGACCTTTGGGCTGCCAACGGACTCGGGCGAACCACCGAAGGCGGTTGGATCCACGAGTGCGTCGGTGGTTGGTGGTGGGGCTACTGGGGCTGGTACTGGGACTCCTGCGCGTACTGGCGTCCGACCTACGTCGAGTGGGACGTGGGCAGTTTGCTCATTCCCGTGGGCCCGCCACCCGCTGACGGCGAAGAGCCAGAGATGATCTTTGCCGGCCTCGCGCAGGCGGTGGTCGGGACGGTCACGGACCCAGCCAAAGTTCGCAACGCCGTGCAGGCGATCTTCGCGCAGTGGCCGGATCAGCGGACCTGCAGCCCTCAGTAGTGGGAGCGGCGGTGTCGGCGTTTGCGACGGTGCTGCTTGGCTAGGTCGGCGTGGCCGCGCTTCGTGAGCTTCGGCGGGAATACGTACGCGGCCAAGTGATCCAACGGATCCAGCACCTTGCCGTTTTGGAACAGACCGAAGTGCAGGTGGGCCCCCGAATCTCTGATTCCGGTGCGGCCCACTTCACCGACACGCTGTCCCGCCGTCACTTGGTCGCCGACCTTGACGTCGTAGCTCGCGAGGTGCGCGTAGAGGGAGACCACACCGTTGCCGTGGTCGACTTCGACGAACAACCCCCGCGGACCCATGTGCCGTTCGTGAACGATCACCGCGCCCCACGGTTCCAGCGGGATGTGGGCGCGGCGTTCCCAGTCCACGCCGGCGAACGTCACGGTGCCTGAAGCTACGGAGCGAACCGGCTCACCTTGCTCCGACGCGAAGTCAATCCCGCGATGCGGGCGCCGCCCTTGGTCGCGCGGCTCGCCCAGCCCGCTGATGGCAATTCGCGGGTAGCCATCGAGGGGACTGACGAACGAGATCCCCCGGAGCCCTCGGCCCCCTCGATTGAGCAGCGCGTAACTGCTCAGCAGCCGGCGCCTGGCGGTGAGGATTCGGTCTTCCGGCACAGTGTCCCCCACGCGGTCCCCCCACACGAAGTGAGACACCGCGTGGCGGTGAGGTGCGGAATCGAACGCGCCGTCGATGTGCGGGCACTGTTGCCCGAATACGTTCAACATCGCCGCCGCGAAGTAGAGATTCGGCTCCGGCCTCACCATTGCATCGCGGCGAAACGCGAACGCGCTCACATCCAGCTCCTTGCGGGTCCATCCCTCGTCGGTCCACACACCGAACCGATACACACCGTTGCGGATGTTGCCCTCGTGCATGCCTCGGTTGATCAATGTGAGGCCAGTGCCGTAGCTGTTGTCGAGCTCGGCGCGGCACTCACTCTGCGCGTAGACGAGCGCCGCGAGAAGCCAGGGATCGACGTCGAACTCCAGGCTATACCGAACGATGGCCTCTGCGTAGCGCTCGAGTTGGTTGTCTGTCGACGACGGCGGGCACAGCTGACGCATCGCCTGCGCGAGATCGGTCGGCGCAACTCGTGCCGGCGAGGCGGGCTCGTCGGGCCAATACGACAGGTTAACCAGACCGCCTCCGCGAGGACGCAAACCCAACCGACGCATCTCCTCGGCGGTGAGTGGTCCCTTTCGTCCCAGTGACTGAACCTCTGGTGAGTCGTTCAGTACCACACCCTTTCGGACCCGCCGCTTCCAGGGCGTGTCCTGCGCGTGGCTCGGCTCTAGGGTGGCGGTGAAGGCGACGAGTAAGGTGAGGGTTAAAAAACTGGCAAGACTTCTCAAGCGGCTCTCCGGAGCTTTCAGGATGCAGCCCCGGAGCGAAGCCTCCAACTTAATGGTGTAAGTGCGCGGACTGTTTGGCGTCTTCAAAGGTTTTGCGACCTCGCGCCATGTCCGCTAGGGTGCCGGTCAGGTCATGCGGCGAAACGCGCGATGAGCAGCTACACAGGGACAGAAATTATGGGGGAGCGCCTCGCATCGCTAGCAAACCGTCAGGAGCTTTTCGCTCGGCGGCAGTACGAGCCAGTGATCTCTCCGGAGGCGCTCGAGTCGACGACGTCGGTTTGGTTTGGCGTCGGCGTCGCAGCAGATGACGCGAGCTGCGGCCTTCCGGTCGACGTTTTGATCCTCGTTCTCGCGCAAGAGATGGTGCGTCGACAGCTCGGCCTTGCGAAGAGCTCGATCCTCATCGCCGACAGCAACGCATGCAATGCAGGTGTGCCGAGGCTCGACGTGCACCGCGCCGCATCGCTCGCACAAGCTCCCTTGGAAGCGCTCGTTGATCGCTTCGGTTTCCCGGTCGACATCCGCCGCTCATCTCAATTGGCGCCGGCGTCTGAGGTCGAGCGGAAGCAAGAGGCTCTCGAAATCGAAAACGGATACGTGGCGCAGCAGCTCGTTCAAACCGAGATCATGCGTACCCGCGGCGCAGCGGTGAAAGTCGGTTGGGCCCTCTCGGCCTGCACCTACGACGAGACGTACTTCGACCGCCTGTACAGGAACCGCTTTGGCGACCAAGTCACGTTCGCGTACACGATTGGTGGCCGGACGCTCAACCCACAGCGCCCACGCGCATGCCCCTACCTCTGTCGCGAGCCGCAGGACCGCCTGCTGCTAGGAACCAAGGAAAACGCGGTCCGAAAGCTCTACAGCGACGCGGCTTCGCCTGCGGCGCGTGGGTACCGCCGGTTGATCGGAAAGCTTGCGCGAGCGTATCACCACCTCACTGGGGACGACCCTGGCACGCCCGAGAGCTTCCTTCAGTTCGTCGTCGATGTGTCAACTGGCCCGGCTACTGCAGGAAAGAGACCAGCCCGCGAATCGCGAGCCGGCGCCCCGTCGAGCTTCGCTCCCTGATCTCACGCGCTTGTGCCTCGCTGAGCGCATCCTCGCCTCGGCCGCTTTGGCCCGACCGCAGAAACGACTGCGGGCTCACGCCGCGTTCGAGCAACAGTGCCGTCGCATGGTCGAAGACCGACTCCCGGCGCTTCATCGCATCAAAGCCGCTCTCGATGACGGCCCGATCGACCCAGCGTTCGCTACGGTCCCAGCCTAGGAACTCGACGATACGTTCGATCGACGCTTTGCGATCCCCCAAGAGATCCTCGTAGCGCACGATCAGCACGTCGGGGTCGTCCGCTCGTTCACGCCACCCAGCAACGTGGTCGAACCAAGAGCCGTACTGTACGCGCCCATCCATGAAGCGACCGTAGAAGTCGTCCAGTGTTCCTTTGAACCCTAGGTACGCGCGGTAGAAATGAAAGTACGACAACAAGACATCCAAGCCATCGCGCTCGACGTAGATGTAGCGCGCGCCGTCGGGAAGCCATTGCCTCGGGAGATGGCTCTTGAACACCCGGGGTGAGGGGAAGCTCTCCAGGTCCGAAGCGGTGAGCTCGCCGATCGCGAGCGACCTCTCGAACCACGGTGACACCTTCGTCAGATGTGCCGGGTCAGGCTGCTCTTCGTGCGCCAGTAGATACAAGATCCACTGGGTCAACGTCGTACCCGAACGCGGGTAACTCGAGATGAAGACGTCAGTCGGCCGCACCTCGAGCTCCATTCGGCCTCGCAGGAAGTTGGCGATTCGGCGGGCGTTGTCCAGATTGCGAACTGCGATGTCGATCGCGCTCGTCGCTACGCCCAGGACGCGGCTCGCCGTCTTCTGAAGTGGGTCTCGTGTCGTGGTCGTCTTGGTTGGCCGCATGATTAGACGCTGACTACCCTAGCACCGCCGATGGAAGCCCTAGCACATATCACGACGCCAGAGTTCGCCGTGGCGTTTGTCGTGAGCTTCCTTGCGGCCGCGCTCCACAGCACGGTGGGGTTTGGCTTCGCCCTCCTCAGCGTGCCGCTGCTCTCGCTACTCAACCCCTTGTTTGCCCCGGTGCCCCAACTTCTCGTCGTCTTCCCGCTGACTCTGGCCATCGTTTGGCGCGAACGCCACGCTGTCGAGGTTCGGAGTACGCTTTGGATCTTTGCCGGCCGTGTGCCTGGCGCGCTCATCGGAGTCGCGCTCCTCAAGTTGCTTTCGAACGCCGCGCTCGATGTTTTGATGTCGCTCATGGTGATCATCGGAGTCGGGATCGTCGTCAGCCGTGGGACCTTTCGCCGAACGGCTTACCGGGAGTTTGGCGCCGGCGTTGCCTCGGGAACGATGGCGATGGTGTCGGCGATCGGCGGGCCGCCCATTGCGCTTCTCTATCGTAACGACACCGGCCCGACCGTGCGCGCCAACCTCGGCTTAGTGTTTGCGATCGGCCTGTGCATCACCATTAGTGTCCGCACCGCAGCCGGAGAGGTCAGCTGGGACGAGGTCGTCGTTGGCGCTGCCCTGCTGCCGGCGGTGTGGCTCGGGCTACGCGCGAGCCGGAGCTTGATTCCGCGTGTCGACGGCCCGCGGCTGCGGAACATCATCGTGGTCGTGGCGGGCG
>CALJYC010000208.1 GCA_937984275.1 uncultured bacterium
TGGTGGCCCGGCTGCAGTACGATTTCAACATGGACCTCACGCGCGTGGGGGTTCCCAACGACCCCTTCGGCAGCGCGATCGTGACCAGTGTGGGAGTGCTCGGAATTTCCGAAGCCTTCCCGCCGCTGCTGACCTTTACCCGCGTGCCGGCAATTCTGGCGGTCGGCGCGGTGGAGCCAAAGCCTGGTGTTCGTGATGGTCAGATCGTCGTGGTCCCCACCATGCGCATCGCTGCGACGTTCGATCATCGAGTGATCGACGGCTTCCAGGGCGGCAAGCTAGCCAAGACATTCAAAGACATCTTGCAGGATCCGGCAGCGCACTACGGCTGAGCTCCGCGTCTCAGTCGTCGAACCGGCGAGCTGCTTCAACGCCCTCGGCCACGCGCACGCGGCTGAGCAGAAACCCTCCAACGAGAAACAACAGCGTCAGGGACAGAATGCCAGAGCGCTCGGTCGCGCCGGGGATCACCATCGGTGTGAAGGCGATCATGAGTGGACCGAAGATCGTTGCGAACTTTCCCACCATGTTGAAGAAGCCAAAAAACTCGGCGGTTTTGGACGGAGGAACCAGGCGCGCATAGAGCGAACGGGAGAGGCTTTGTACGCCTCCCTGGACCAGGCCGATCGCGACGGCGAGCACGTAGAAATCGCCCTCGTCTTGGAGGAAGCGCCAGGCGTAGACCAAGGCGACGAGATAGACACCGAGGCCTATCAGAATTGCCGGTTTGGGTCCGATCCGCTGGCCGAGCCAGCCAAAGCCAAGCGCGGCGGGGAAGGCGACGAACTGAGTCACGAGTAAGGCCGTGATAAGCGCACCTTGCTCGAGGCCAAGCACACGGTCGCCAAAGAACACCGCCGTCTTGATGACGGTGTTCACGCCGTCGATGTAGATCCAGTACGCCACGAGGAAGAGAACCAAGACCTTGAAGCTCCGAATCTCCTTGAACGTGTCGATCAATTGCCGAAGGCCCGCGCGCACGGCCGCGAGGGGCGACGCCTGATCCTCGGTTGGTGTTTCGTGGACGGATCGCAGGAGCGGTACGGTAAACACAGCCCACCAGGCCGAGACACTCAGAAACGACACCTTGACGGCGCTGCCTGCACTTTGAAGGCCGAACCACTCTGGCTTCTGCACCATGAGCACGTTCACTGCGAACAACAGACCCCCGCCGATGTAACCAGCCGAGTACCCGAGGGCCGACACCAGGTCCAGCTCTTCCTCCTCGGCGACATCAACCAGCATCGAGTCATAGAATACGTTGGCACCCGAGAAGCCGACCGTTCCAAGTCCGTAAAGCACGAGCCCCATCCACCAGTAACCTGCATGCACCCAGGCGAGGCCGGCGGTCATCAGAATGCCGATGCTGGCAAAGAAGACCAGGAACTTCTTGCGTGCTCCACCCCGGTCGGCGACCGCCCCGAGAATCGGAGCGGATGCAGCGATCAAAATGCTGGCGGCCGCCAACGTCACGTTGAACCAGAACTGGGAGTCCTCCGTGCTCATCTCCTGGCTGATCGCGCTGTAGAAAACCGGGAAAAACCCAGCCATGACGGTCGTGGCAAATGCGGAATTGGCCCAATCGTAGAGGGCCCAGGCGACGACAGGCTTGCGTTTGAGGACCCCGCGCAAGGTCGCGTGTTCGGTCATCTTCTTGGAATAGTGTGTAACGGGGGCCTGTTGCAAACAGTATGCGTAAGCAACCGGGGGCCTCATGAAACTGGAGATCAGCGCTTCGCAGCGACCCACCCACGACACCAGCCACGACCGGCTCTCGGTGCTGAGGGACGCGCATCGAACTCTCATCGCCCTGGCGGACGGCGTGGATTCCCGCGAAGCCGCACAAACGGCTGCGGCTCGCACCGTCGATGAGTTGGCCCGATGCTTTCGAAACGGAACCCTTCCCCATGATCCTCAGGAATGGGTGATGCTTCTGGAGGGCATCGACCACGCGGTCCTGAGCGACCCGGATGCCGGAGAAACGAGCGCGCTCGTGCTGCTCGTGCAACAGGGCGTCGTCGTTGGCGCCTCGGTGGGCGACAGCCTCGCGTACGTCGTTCGCACAGTCGGAGAGGAGCAGCTGCTCACGACCAGCCAACGAAAAGCGCCGCGCATCGGGACGGGCCTCGCCTGCCCGGTCGGCTTCGGTCCGGTGCAACTCGATGGCAAGTTGATCACGCGTCGCGCCGCTCGCGTTGATGCGCAGCAGCTTCCATCGGCGATCGCAGCGACCTCCTCTTCAGACGTGAGCGCGTCCCTCGGGCGCTGGTAGGACAGCGGCACGCGGCGGGACGAAGGCATGAGTTTCTGGTTGCCTCCCTAAGTTTACACATTGTATATTAGGGAGATGGACAGTGCTTCCCAGCTCCCCTACGAGCAGCGGCCCCCCAATCGCGACCTGAGCCACATGGATGGCGACTATGGCTGGCCGTTCGTGGGCAAGACCTGGGACATCTTTCGCGATCCGCACACCCTGTTCGAGCGCCACTACGAAAAGTACGGCCCCATCAGTCGCATTTCGATCACGGGGAGCAAGTGTGTGCTGCTGTTGCATCCGGACTATGCGCAGCGGGTCCTGATGGATCGCGAAAAGAACTTCTCGACCAAGATGGGTTGGCAGTCCGTCATGGCCGACTTCTTTCAGGGCGGCCTCGTCATGCGCGACTACGAAGAGCACCGCGTGCACAGGGGCATCATGCAGAGCTCCTTCAAGCCACCCGCGATGCGCTCGTACGCGACGAAGATTCAAGCCATCGTCGAAAAGACCGTTCAGCGTTGGGCAGTTCAAGACAGCATCGTGTTCTACGATGAGGTGAAGCGCTTGTTGTTGGACATCGCGTTCGAGGTGTTCTGTTGGGTCGACGACTCTGAGAGCCAAGTTCCAAAAATCAGCCAAGCGTTCACCGACATGATGGAAGGCGCGCTCGGGATCGTACGATTCGATACCCCAGGCTTTCTGTATCATCGCGGATTG
>CALJYC010000209.1 GCA_937984275.1 uncultured bacterium
CTAGCAGGGCGATTCTTCGTAGAGATGGCCCAGCACGTCTTCGCGGGAGAGGATGCCGACGATCCTAGCGCCGTCGAGCACGGGAAGGCGGCCGATGTTGTGGGCCGTCATTTGATCGAGCGCTTCGGTGAGGGGCGCATCAGGTCCCACACTGCGGACGTGGTGCGCCATGCAGCTCTTGACCGCGAGCGCTCCTCGTCCCTCTCGTTGCGCTCGTTCGACGTCGCGGCGTGAGATCACGCCGACCAAATTGCCGTCTTCGACCACGGGCGCGCCGGTGTGCCCCCACTCGTGGAGTGAGTGCGCGAGCTCGGAGAGCGGCATGTCGGGCGCAACGGTTCGGACCGGGCTCGACATGAGATCGCGGACGAATTGCGGGCGGCGACAGGAGCGCTCCACCGCCGCATGCAAACGGCTCACGACCTCATCGAGTGATGCGTCGTGCACGGAGGCCGAACCTGCACCGGCGTGCCCGCCACCACCGAGCTCTTGAAGGATGGCGCCTACGGGAACCGTGTTCACCTGGGCGCGTCCAATGACGTGGGTCTTGCCGTTCGGCAGCCGATACGCACAGAACAGCGCGTCGTGCGGTAGAATCCGGAACGCCTCGGTGGACACGCGCGCGAGGCCGGCCGGCACCTCCGCCGTCTCCAACGCGGCAACGCCGACCGGTGCGCCGAACCCCGGCACGTCGCGCACCGCCTCGAGCAACCGCACGAGCAGCTCGCGCTCCACCGCGTCTAGCGGCGGGCGCAGAAACCGTTGGAGAAGGCCGGGTTGCGCGCCCTGCCCGAGCAACCAGGCAAGAGCGATCGCGTCGCGCGAGCTCGACCGAGCATAGACAAGCGACCCCGTGTCCTCGTGGATCCCCAACGAAAACAGCGTGGCCTCTTCGCGGTCGACGTCCGAGCCCCGCGCTCGGAGCTCTTCGACCAGAAGCGTCGTCACCGAGCCCACCGGCTGCACGTACTCTTCGTCGGAGTACAAATCATCCGGGGCGCTCGGATGGTGGTCCCAAACGAGCACACGCACGCTTCGCGGGTTGCTTGCCGCACGATCCAGCACCTCTTCGACGTGCGCCAGGCGCCCGCGTCGCCGGACGTCCGTCACCATCAGCATGTCGACCTGCGAGAGGTCGAGGTCTTGACAACGTTGCGTCCGAAACCGATCGCTATGAAGCGCGAGGTACTGATGAACGTTCGGTGCGAAGCCTCCGCTCAGGCCGATCACCGAGCCTGGGAAGAGCTTCTGCAGAGCCACGCACGATGCCAACGCGTCGAAGTCGGTGGTCTCGTGCGAGGTGATCAGCTTCACGTCGCGGGTTCCAACGTCTCCTGAAGCACGCGAAGCAAGTCGACGTAGCTCACGATGCCCAGCAGGTCGCCGGTGTCGAGGTCGGCCACGGGGATCGCCCCCACTCGATGCAGGAGCATGAGCTCGACCACCTCTCTGATCCCGGTCTCTGGGTCGACTTTGACCGGGCTGGTGTTCATGAAGTTGCCAACGTTCGACGAGCGCGCGCTCTCGACTGCATCAATCGCCTCATCCTCGGAAACCTCTGAAAAGCTTCGAAGATCGCGGTCGCTGATGATGCCGACGAGCTCGCGGCCACGGACCACCGGAAGGTGCCGGACATCTAGCTCGTACAGCAGCCCGAGCGCTTCGGCCACCGACATCAACTCGGTCGCCGTCACGGGGTTTTCGGTCATGGTGTCTTTTGCAAGCACAGGCTTCTCCTCTCCAAGTCGTCCGCTACCAAGCTAGAACATGGGGAACGGCAGAGTCGGTTCCACCGCATCGAAATTCTGAATGATTTTTAGCGTGGTGACCACTGCTATTAGCGAACAAAGATTCGCGGCGACGAGGCTCCACCCCATCAGACGCAGTCGGCGAGTCGTGGGCTGAAGGACGGCCATCACGAGCACCACGACGGCCACGGGAACCGCCGCAGCAAGGACCCAAAGGCCAACACGGGATCCGTAAGGCGCTGCCGCCCCCACTGCGATGACCCCCAGACATACCAACACCAACAGCGCACGCTTGAATCGCACGCGCGCGAGGTCTTCGTTGGTCTTCGCCTTGGTGCGCGCGACGGTCAGGCGCACCACGGCCGTCCCCAACAGGGAGGTCACCAACCAAATCAGGGCCACGGCGAGCGTCGAAGCAAGGCTAAGGCCCGCCGAGAGCCCCAGGGGAATCGCGATCGAAGAGAGAGTCGAGGCGGCAAGCGCCTCGCCCATCATGCTCCGCTCGAGCCCCTGCATGGCCAACATCACCAGCCCAACGCCGAGCACGAGCGGAACTCCCACGGCGTACTGCACCGTCGTGGTTGCGAGCAAAATCCCAGCAACTCCGGTGCCTAGCGCGACGAGGACGAAGATCAGGAGCGCACGTTGGGCGCGGTCGCTCTCCTCGCGCTTCGTGCGGGTCCCACGTTGTCCAACCAACACGAGAAGCGGCTCGTTCGCGAGGAAACATGCGATGGCACCCACGGCCAGGAGCCAGGTCGAGGTGGTCGGCAAGCCGCCCAGAAATACGCTGACGATCGGGAACAGCAGCTCCGCGTAGGCGCCGTGCTCGCGGGGAACCATCTTGCGTTGTGCTGTGCCCATCAGTTCTTGGAGATAGCACCGGCTGCGTCACGATCCATCGCATTTTCTGCATGGTCCGAAGCCCGACGCGCAATATATGCGTATTCGGGTATAAGTAGACTCGCGATGCCTTGGCGTGCCGGCTACAGGGTGACCGATTCGATGTTCGACCCTATGGAGGCCATATGTGGACCGCCGTAATTGCCGGGGCTGCCGCAGGCCTCGCATCGGTGCCGCATTGCACGGCGATGTGCGGACCGCTGGCTGCATACGCGTGCAGTGGGCAGCCCGGTGCGTCCGGACAAGGCCGCTACCAACTTGGACGCTTCATCAGCTACTCGGTGCTCGGTGGTGTCGCTGGAACGATCGGCGGTGCCACCGCGGTCAGTCTTCCGCACGCGTGGGGCAGCGCGCTCCTGAGTTGGTCGCTTGCCCTCGGTCTCGGCCTGGCGGCGGTTCGCCTGTGGCGCCGTCCCAACCAACCGCTCGTGACGCTGCGAACGAAACGAGATGATCCTAAACCATCCGCCGTTTCACGCACGCTTGCAGGACTAGGCCGCCACCCATTCTTCGTGGGTCTTGGCACCGCGCTGCTTCCGTGCGGCGCATTAGCTGCCGCGGTGCTGATCGCGGCATCGACGGGCTCCACCGCACTCGGGTCATTGAGCATGCTCGGGTTCGCCGTGGTGAGTGGCGTGGGCTTGGTGGGAGCAACGTGGGTATTCGAGCGATTCGCCCGACGCCCGCGGCCAGCCACCGCGCGCGTGCTCGCCGCCGTGCTCGCACTCGGCTCGATCCTCTTCATCATCCGGCCTGTTCACGCCCTACGCACCGGCGACACGTCATCGTGCCACGCCCCTGCCGGCGATTCACAGGATCACGAAGCACACCATCACGACTCCCCTTCGCCGTGACCGCCCCTGAGCCAGCCGCCTGCGATGCTTCTCCGCGGCAGTCCCTGCCTTCGGTGTCTCGCTGCGTTCATTGCGCGCAGCCGTTGATGGCAGCCGCCTTTGCGCCCTACTGCTGCCGGGGCTGTCGCGCGGTGCATGGAATCCTCACCAAGGCCGGCCT
>CALJYC010000210.1 GCA_937984275.1 uncultured bacterium
GGGCTATGCCGCGTGAGCTGCTTTTCCTTTGCGCCCACGGCAAGCGGCGTCTCTCCACCGTTGCCGTGCTCGTTCTGGTGACACGAGTAACACGAGCGCGAGCCATCGACGCTCAAACGGGCGTCGAAAAAGAGCTGGTGACCCAGCGCTATTTTTTCTGGAGTTTGAGGGTTGTCCTCGGGGATCTTCATTTGCGGAAACTCCGCAGGAGCCGGGGGCAGCTCTACCTTTTCGGCGGGCGGTTCCGCAGATGGTTCGGCTTCTTCCTCAGCGGGCTTGCTCTTGCAAGACGCGAGGCCAACCGCAAAAACGACGACAAGACTGGTGGCTAGCGCGCGCCACGTGATGGATGTGCTCGACATGCGGGGATTATCGGGACAGCTGCCATCGGTGGCAAGGCGAGATCTCTCGTGACATTTCCCCCATAAGGACTGGCTTGATGCGCTCTGTGGAGTCTCACTCCACGATTATACAGGATGGATCTTCGCTATCGGCGAGTCCGTCGCCGTCGTTGTCGATGCCGTCGTCGCAAATCTCTTGAACGCACTCGTCTACGACGCAGTTGCAGTTATTGTCGATGCCGTCATCGCAGATCTCGACGGGACCACACTCGCTGCACCCGGCTTCGTCCGCCGGGCCATCGCAGTTGTTGTCGATGCCGTCGCCACAGATATCGACGCAAAGGCACTGCTGTTGTCGATCCTCGTCGGACACCGTCCAGAACGCACGGTGGTTTCCATCCTCGATGCTCTGGAACGGCGCCCAGAAGGCCGCGTAGCTCGTGTCGCCACTCGCGGCCGGATCGACGGCTGCGATCCAGATCTGGTCCTCTTTGTCGTCCTGGGGACGCAGAGTCGCGTACGCGCGAAGACTCGAGAACGCCAACCAGAAGGTTCCTGGGAGTGTGCTCGGCGCGCAGCGTGGCATCGCGTTGCCGATGTCGACGACGCCATCCTCGTTGTTCACGCGCTCATTGAGACGAGTCAGCTCTCGCGACGCGCTCCCGTCCGCCGAGACCAGGCGAATGGTGGCGGTGATGGCATCCTTCGACTTCTGTTGCGCGTTCACGTAGGCAATCCACCCGCTGTCCGGGCTCCAAGCGGGGAAGAAGTTGTTGTCGTCCCCACCCTCGCTTGGAACGAGCACGCTGACCTCACCCCAGGCGCCGTTGTCGTAGTCGATGACAGCGATGCTGGCCGCCTCAATTTCTTTGTTCCCAACTCGGCCCTCCGTGATTGCGAAGGCGACCTTGTCTCCGAGTGGCGACCAGTCGGGCATGTTCGCGAGCTTTCCGGCCGGAAGGGGCACGATGCCATCGTTGTCACCCACCGGGTCCCCAGTCGCTGTTTCGAGCAGTCGAAGCACGCCCTTTTCCGAAACGAGCAACAGCTCCGCGTCGGGGGAGAACGTGGACCAGCCGACTTTTCGCTCTGCCTGGGTCGGTTGGGGGACGATCACGTCGAGGGTGTCGACGTCGATCGTTCGCAGCGCTTCCCCCCCGTAGCCCATGGCCATGTGTCGTCCGTCGCGAGAGATCGTGTGACAGGCCACGCATACCTCGGCGTCCTCCGCCGCAGGGTCCGTATAGAACTTCTGTGAGATCGAGTCTTCGATACGCGCGCGCATGATTCCACTCGTGCCGGTTGACCAGTAGTAGACCGCACCGGGGACCGCGGCGTCGCTGAAGAACACGTCGATAGTGCCCGACGTCCAAGCTTGCGTCGGAGTGGCAGGGTCGAGCGCGCTCACCGTGAACTTCACTGCGCCGCCTCGGTTCGACTCGGCAACCCAGTCCCACTCTTCCTCCGTGGGAGCCCAGCTGCCCCCGGTCGTGAAAATCAACACGTCGGTAGCGTCGCCCTCGAAACTCAGCTCATACGCAAGGTCCGCTGCCGGCTCGGTCCACTCGAAGCGAATGCGAGACACGTTGACGGGAAACATCGTCTGGTGGCTTGGGTAGACAACCGCTGGCTCAATGGCCGCGCTCCTCGTCGCATCCCCGAAGAGCGAGTCCGCCCCGAAAGGAGCACCGTCGTGCGTAAACTGGCGTTCGCCGCTGTGGTCCGCACAGGGCTCGCCGCCACAGAGCTCAGAATCCGGAACGATGACGATTGGGTTGGGACCCGTTCCGTCGCCTCCTGTTCCGGCGGTGCCCATGCCCCCGCCCGAGCCCCCGCCAGCCCGATTGCCGCCTTCACCACTGCTTGCGCAACTCGTCGCCAAACCGGCGATCAGTAGGAATACTATCGATTTCACAGAGTCCCCCCGCCCCTAAAGGCATCGCTTCAGGTTAGGTAATCGGCGGGCTCACCCCCAAACGCAGACTACGAATTCTCAGGATTCACTGGTGATTCGCGGCCTTGGCAAAGCCTTCTGCCAGCGCTCGTGCCTCGACGATGTTGTCTTCGATCGAGCAGTACTTCCATGCGCCGTACCGGCCGATCGAATGGACATCTTCGGCCGCTAGCAGATCTCGCCTCGCCATCGCCTCGGAAGTCGATTGCGTCGTGACGTGGACGTACGCGGGGTTCAGCAGGACGTCGTGGGAGGCGACCAGGGCTTGGTTGGTCACGACGCCGCACGTTTGAAGATCGGCCAGGACCCGCGCCTTCAGCGCGCCGCGTTCGTCCACGGAGAGCTCCGCGTCCCAGGGCAGCCCGACCTCGACGTACAAGCTCATTCGGTTCGAGCCGAAGATGTTGTCGTACAAACCGACGCGGTAGAACGAAAGCTCTCGCTGCGGGTAGTAAATCCAGTGCACATTCGGCGGGCCCTTGCTGTCGAAGCCCAGGTTGAAGACCTGCACCTTGTTGTGGCTCAGGACGGCCGAATCGTAGGCCATGCCGCACATGTCGAGGAGAGCGACCAAGGGGGCACTACTGATCAGCGTGTCGTAGCCGATCCGGCGATTGCTGGTGGTCGCGACCTTGGCTTTTCGGTCGATGGCCAGGACCCGCTCGCCCAGCGCAATTCGATCGCCACGGACACCCTGGGCGAGCGCCTCGATGTATTGAATTGCCCCCCCTTCCGGATAGGTGAACGTCGCGTTGTAGCCGTCATTCGCCGGCCCATCCGCACTCCGCAGAATCTCCTCGACGCTCGCGTGCGGAAAGAAGCGTCCCATCGCATCGGCATCGAGCGCCGCCAAGTTCAGGGCGTAGAGCTTCTCGTTGTAGGGAATCAAGAACTTCTCGGCGATGCCGCGACCGTAGCGCGCGTAGAGCATCTCTTTGAAGTTACCCCCCTGCTCTTCCGGCCGTTCCTGCAGGTCGCGCACGCATTGTTGGTACTCGGCCTCGGGCAGCTGGTGGATGTTCTTTTGAAACGGGAACTCGATGAACCGATCGGCGTACCAGATGCGACTGTCGCGCCGGACGCGCAGCACCCGCTGCTCACCCATTCGGTCGACGAGGTATCGCTCAATCTCGGGATGCCGAAAATGAAAGAAGTGTCCCGAGTAGTCCCAGACGAAACCATCACGCTTGACGGTACGGCAATAGCCGCCGATCTCGTCTTCCGCTTCGACGATCAGGTAGTCGTCGTCGCGTAGCCAATCGGCAAACGCGAGGCCGCTGACGCCGGCTCCGACGATCAGGTAGCGCGTGCGCTCCACGCTAGGGGCTTAGCACATCGGGGGCAATGGTTGTGAACCCGCGAACGACGCGAATGCCATCATCGGTACGACGACCGAGCGCCACCGGCTCGCCGTCCGGTGCAAAGAGCGCCAGCGATTCCTCCGGCGAAGCTGCCTGCCACGCATCGCCGACGACGACGTCGGGCCTAATCGGCCGGCCGTGGCGCGCGTGTTCGACCCCTTCGTCGGTGAGCTCGACGCGCGTGAGGGCGCCGCAGGCGTCCTTCAACGGGATCAACCGTTGAGCGATCGCCTCTGCAGTCATCTGGTCGCCGTAGAGGCCATCATCGATCGAGAACGCACCGCTCGCCGTCCGCCGCAGCATCTTTACGTGCCCGCACGTCCCAAGCGCCCGTGCTAGGTCCCGGGCGAGCGACCGGACGTAGAAACC
>CALJYC010000211.1 GCA_937984275.1 uncultured bacterium
CGGCGTAGCGAGTGACAATCGGCACGCGAGCAACCACCCCCGATTGGGCGCGAGCGCCGAGGGGAGGCTTGCGTGGCCTCAGGCTCCAAGCCCCTCCGGCCACCTTTGCAAGCCGACCCGTCCGCAGGGTCCTCGTGTCGCGTTCCGTCGCACCCCGGGACGCCTGAGCACGTCCGTCGGGAGTCGTTCTCCGGTGGTGCAGTCGGTTTTATTCCGCGTATGGGATTGCTTCGCAGGCTTCGTGGGCTCCCTGCCACCTCATCAGCGTGGTCTCCGGCTTCCCGTTGTCGTCATACCCGATCACCGCATACGTCAATCCACTGTCTTGGCCGAGGTACTGAAGGTCCAAGTTGATCATCTTCACCCAGGTTCCCGTGTTTACCAGGATGCGGTCGTTGGGAAGCTGTAGAAATCGCGGGCCGTGGCTGTGGCCGACGATGAGAGTGTGGGCGCCTCGGATCTTGTTGAGCGCGCGAATCGCTCGTTCGTCGTAGCCACCGCTCGTGATTTCGAGAACCTCTTCGCGAACGAGTCGTGGGAAATTCATGATGCGGTCGCGCCACGCTTGGATCGTGAAGACGCGGTGGCGAAGGAAATAGACCGTCGAGCGCCATAGGAATTTGAAGACGAAGCCCGGATCCAACAACGCAGAGGACCAAAGGAATCGACCCAGTGGCTGGATGCGATCGATGTGGCTTCGAATCTCTTTGAGTGGGTTCATCACTTCGAGAATCCACAGGCTGCCCCAGGGCAGCGCCAACACTTCGGTTCCGTCGCGGCGTCTGCGCGTCATCTGCGAGTAGTCGACGCGGTGAATACGTTCGAACTGATGGCCGTGCCGGATCTGGATACCCTCGGGAAGGTAGTAGGTGTCGGACGAGGTCACGAAGTGCACGCGCTCCGCGGCTTCCCCCGGCGCTACGTATCGAAGAAAGAGCTCCTGCACACCGGAGAACCAAAGTTCGAGGTCGTGGTTCCCGGGGAGATACGTCACACGGTTCGCCGGCTTCTGCAGAAACTCGCGCATCGCGAGCACGAACTTCGGGTGTCCCTCGAGGCACTGCTGTAGCTTGGCGATGGCGATTTCTTCAGTCACCTCCGTGGGCCATTGATCGGCGATCTTCACTTTCAAGAGGTCGAAGATGTCGCCGTTCAGGATCAGCTCGATGCTGCCGTCATGACCGGCAACACCATCGTAGTATGCGAGGAGCTCGACGAGGCGATCATCATGGATGAAATCCTCGAGCGGGTTCAGCTGTCCGCGCCGGGTCCCCGTCCCGAGATGCAGATCGCTGAGCACGAGTCGAAGCAGAGTCACCGTTCGCTACCTCCAATTGAGGTTACGCAAAGCGGAGCGATGGGCCAGCTTCTTACAAGCCGCTCGACTTGAGGCTCTGGTTCTGCTCTTCGGTCAGCGGAAGGTGGAGCCCGCACTCCCGTGTTTTTCCGAGGATGCGGCCGTCGCGTGGATCCATACCGGCGGTCGTTGGAATCGTAGAATGGTGGTCACCAATCGAGCGGTACCCCTGCTCGAACATCGGATGATAGGGGAGGTCGTATCGCTCTATGTAGGACGTCATCTGTTCGGTGGTCCAGTGCAGGATCGGATGGATCTTCACGCGGCCGTCTTGGCGATCGATGCGGCGCAGGCTCGCACGATGCTCGGTTTGCTCGGAGCGCAGCCCCGCCATCCAGCCCTCTGCGTCGAGCTCGCGAATCGCCCTTTGCATGGGCTCGACCTTGTTGATCTGGAGGTAGCGCTTCACGCCTTCCTCCCCTTGTTCCCAGAGCTTCCCGTGCAGCGCTTCCTGGCGAGCGGGAGACATCTGCGCCGAGTAGAAACGAACGTCGAGCTCCAATCGCTTGATCAGGTCTTCGGCGAATTGATACGTCTCGGCGAACAGATAGCCCGTGTCGATGCAGACGATCGGCGTGCGGGGAGCCACCTCGTGCACGAGGTGCAGCATCACGGCGGACGTTGCGCCGAAACTGGTCGAAGCGATCAGCTTGTCGCCATAGCGCTCCGAGGCCCACTCGATGAGCTCTTGGGGAGTCGCGGCTCCGAGGGCTCGATTCTGTTGATCGAGGTCGGGATCGACTGAGGCGACGCGGACGGCTTCCATGGTGGTTTGGAGTAACTTGACAAGTCTGGTGCGGGTTTGCAACGCGTCCAGTCTTGGAGGAGCACTCTAAACTCTTAATCGCGCAAAATGCAGCTTATTTGCGCGCTGCTCGTACTGTCAATTCTTGACTAAAAAAATGTAGAATCATCGCAGCGTGACGAATTCCTCAGCCGAGGTTGGGTGAATGCCCATGGTTGCGTCGAACTGGGCTTTGGTGGCTCCGGCTTTCATCGCCACAGCAAGCCCCTGGATAATCTCCGCGGCTCCGTGGCCAGCCATGTGGCAGCCGATCACACGGTCGTTCGACGCATCTACCACCAGCTTCACGATGGTGTGTTCGTTTCGTTCGCTCAGCGTGAGCTTCAAGGGCGTGAAGACCGATTTGTAGACCCTGACGTCTTGGCAACGGTGCCATGCCTCTGCCTCGGTGAGACCGACCGTGGCGAGCTCCGGTTGGCAGAACACAGCCGTCGGGATGCTCATGTAGTCGATGCGGTGCTTGCCTTGGCCGTAGAAATGATGCGCGAAGTGCATCCCCTCCGCGAGGGCAACGGGAGTAAGCTGAATGTGATCGGTGACATCGCCGACCGCGTGAATGGATGGCACCGAACTCGTGAAGTCGTCGTCCACGACAATCCCCCCACGGTGGCCGAGCTCGATCCCGAGCTCTTCGAGCCCCAGCCCTTCGATGTTGGGTTCGCGTCCGATTGCAAAGACGGGGAAGTCGGTTTCGAGGACTTCGCCGTTGTCCAGCTGAGCTTCGAACGCCGACTCTGCTTTCCGAAGTGCTGTGACCTGCGTTTCGAGAAGAATCCGCATACCTTTGGCTTCGAGCTCGTCGTGAAGGTGGCATCGCAGGTCGCGGTCGAACCCCCGCAGGATCTCTTCGCCTCGATGAACGAGGGTGACATCTACCCCGAGGGCACACATCACGGACCCGAGCTCGAGCGCGATGTACCCGGCTCCAACGACCATCATGCGTTTTGGTAACTCTTCGAGCGAGAAGAAAGCGTTTGAGGTTAGGGCGTGTTCGCTTCCCGGAATGTCCGGCACGATGGCCCTTCCGCCACTCGCGATCAGAATCCTCGCCGCCGAGCGCCGCGTCCGGTCGATCTCGACGGTATGAGGGTCCAGCAGCCGCGCCTGACCTGTGAACAGGTCCACTCCCGCGCGCTCGAGCAGGCCCTGGTAGATCCCGTTGAGGCGCGCGATCTCGCGGTCCTTGTTTGCGCGCAGCGTGGCCCAATCGAATGTGGATTCGGTCGTCCACCCGTAGCCCCGTGCGTCCTCGAGATCGTAGGAAAAGTGAGAGCCGTACACGAAGAGCTTCTTCGGGATGCACCCGACGTTGACGCAAGTGCCTCCCATCCGATCCATCTCGCCAATCGCCACGCGTGCGCCGAGCTCGCTCGCCACCCGCGCCGCCCTCACGCCGCCCGATCCGGCGCCGACGACAAAGAGATCGTAGTCGTATTCAGCCATTCTTGCTCACCTCGAAATCTCGGGCACAGGTATGGCTGAGTGTCGGAGTAGTTACCAGCTCGCGAACTCGCGAAGCGCGGCCACCGCCGAAAGCTCGGTACATCCGCCTTGCAGCAGAGTCATCGCACCTTCCTCGGTCACGCCGACGTAGAGCTCGCGGGAGTCGTCCGGAACTAGAGGAACGAGCCTCTCGCTCACTTCAGCCTTGGCCAGGAGTGTGTTCAGCGCACGCACCAAAGCCCTCACCGCCACGGTTCCGGGCTCGGCGTCCTCATCGTCTACGTCGATGACGGCGCTGAAGTGCTCGCCCGCGCGCAACACGAGCGGCCCTTCGTCCGTGCCGATTCGTTGGAGCTTCACGGTTGCAATCTCGGGATTGAGGTTCGCCAAGGAAGAGACCAGCTGATGTGCGTTGACCGAGAAGTAGTCGTTGTGCATGAAGAAACGGTCGCTACTGCGACGGCGCGCCGCGACCGAAGCATCGTCGTTGCCGCGATAGTACAGCCCGAGGATGTCCATGCGGCGAGAGTCAACCCGTGACTCCTCGAGGTTCGACGTGATCACCGAAAGCTGTCCCGTATCGAGCTCGCACGCGAGGCCCGCAGCGTTGAGGAGTCGCACGAAATCCTCATCGCGCTTCGAGTAGGTTGCGCTCTCTTCCCGAGGATGCAGATCCTCGGCCGGCGGCTCGACCGACTCTTTCAGCGACGCTGTCATAACCCCCTCGCAATTCAGTGTTCAACAAATGGCAAAAAAGGTCGACCCTCTGACACAAATGATCGTTCAGGAGGGCGAAAGCTCAGTATTTACGGGCCTCCGTCGCCCGACCGAAACCCGACCGGCAACTAGCGGATCGTGCGATGACCGTGAATGCCGACGAGCCGCGTCGTATCCACCCGCAACGACAGCAACAGCGTGAACAAGCGCCGCGAGGTCTCCAAATCGAAACCAAAGTCACGGAGCTCTCGCTTGAGCACTCGCCCAGCGCGGTCGTGCGTGACCTTCTTTGCCATGTCCAGCGTTTCCATTCGATTGACGCCGTCCGCGTCGGCGATCTGGCGGACGATATCGATGTACTCCGTGATGTGCTCCGAGAGAACATCATGCGGGATGGCGATCAAGCCGAGCTCGCGCTCGTCATCATCCCGGAAATCGAGGATGAATCGCTGCTCGGTGAGGCTCACGTGAAGTGTCGCCACGTCTTCGACGCTGCATTTGGCTTTGGATAGAAGCTCTCGAATGTTTGCATCCCACTCGACGTGCTGAGCTTCCGAGCCACGCTGCAACGTTCGCTCGTCGATGACCACGGCGTTGAGGGGCATGCGCCGACCATATCAGCTTCGACTGCGTCTGCATCTGAGGCCAGTTGGCTGCTATGGTCCGTCGGTGGCACCGGATCTGAGCGAGCGCAGGGAGCATATCGTCTATCGGTGGGACCTAGACAAGACCTACCTCCGCACGGACTTCGACACGCTCCGAGACTTGGTGCGCACTGCCTTCGAGCCGGCTGCCCGTAAGCGCGCCTATCCGGGCGCGGGCACGTTGCTCCGAGAGATCCGCGCCACCGATCCTGCTGCGATATTCATATTGTCGGGGAGCCCCGAGCAGATGCGGAGCGTCCTCGAAGCCAAGCTCAGGCTCGATGGAATTAGGTGGGACGGCTTCACTCTAAAGCCAAGTTTGCGGAACCTGGTCCGCGGCAAGTTTCGCTTTCTACGAGACCAGCTCAGCTACAAGCTGACGGCGTTGCTCCGCTCGCGGACGAACGTCTCGCCAGAGACCGACGAAATCCTCTTCGGTGACGACGCTGAGAGTGACGCGTTCATCTATTCGCTTTACGCCGACATCGCTGCAGGCCGAGTGAGTCAGGAGGTCCTGATGAAGGTCGCGGAAGCGGCGGAGGTCTACTCGGAGGACATTCCGGAGATCGTCCGCATCGCCGCCCGGGTCCCTCGGAGCGACACGGTTCGCCGTATTTTCATCCACCTCGAGCGCGTTTCCTCGACCGGAGGGTTCGGCGATTTCGGGCGGCGCGTGTGTCCTTTCTACAATTACTTCCAGCCTGCTCTGGTCCTGCTAGAGGACGGCGCGCTCGATGCCCAGGCGGTGCTGCGAGTCGGCGCCGATTTGGTCGTTGCCCACACGTTCAACCCCGAGGTGCTGGTGGCGAGCTTCGATGACCTGCGCAGGCGAGGCTATCTGAGCAAGAACGTCGTCGACCGCATTTCCGAAGTATCCGCAAGCATCGAACCGTCCACGTTCGGGCAAGCGTCGGTTCCACTCCAGTCGCTCGTCCGCGTGATGGAAGCCGCGCGCGCCGAGCTCCCCGACGAGGTCGAGGTCGATACGGTGAAAGAGGACTACCTGACGCTCTTTGCGAAAGATCGGGCTCGGGCGAAGGCGGCGAAACGACGGGCCCTCTGGACTCGGGAGAGCCCCTAGTCCGCGTCGCTCGGCCTCGCGCCCAGCATTTCGAGAGCATCCTCCGCCAGCTCACCTAGGGTGGTCTTGGTTTCGTCTTCGAAGTCCTCGATGATCACGACTCGCGAATCGCCCACGAAGCGCTCGAGATCTCGCAGAGCCTCCGGATCCCGTAGCTGGGCGAGGGCCTCGATGGCCGCGGCCACCACGTCCGAGCTCGGATGGTCGAGAAACCGACGAATCAAGGGCAGGGCGCTCGGCTCGGCGATCTCGGCCAGCACCCAGGGGAGCTCGGACATCGCGAGCCCCTCGGCGTTGCGGTCGAGCGCCCGCTCGATACCGCGTGCGACCTCGGCATAGCGCTCGTACCCCAAGTCCCGCAGAGCCTCCCCGGCAGCGACGCGGACGCGCGGCTCCCCGTCGTTCAGGATGGCGATCAAGGCATCCGTCATGCGGGGGCCTGGGACCTGTGCGCAGAGATCGGCGAGGCGTTCCAGGCGCACGGTGCCTTCCTTGCGGTCTTCCATATGGAGCGCGTTCTCGGTCTCGCGCTCGAGCAACGCGATGAGCTCCTCGGAGCCCTTCTTTCGAAGTAACCCGGACTCGGCTTCGTGTAAGATACGGTCCGCGTCGAATATGCGTTGAAGCTCATCAGGAAGTGACATCGTTCGAACCGTCCTTTGGGGGCTGCGCCCGTTCCGAGCGCAGTGACTCGAGCTCACGAAGCAAGGATCGCACACGATCCACCGGGTCGCCGGAGTCCTCGTCTCGATAGCGCCGAGTCAGCTTCATGTCAGGGGAAAGCGTCCATCCGGCGCCCGGCGTGGCGACGAGGGGCATCAGCCTGGCGGGGTCGAGGGGAGTGTCTTCCCGCAGGTGCAAGGTCACCCGTTTGAGCTCCGCCTCGCAGCCGAGCGCACGAAGGTCGCGGAGCAACGGCTTGAGGGACATCACACGCACCAAGTCGCGGGCCGGAGCTGGAGGCGCCCCGAAACGTTCTTCCATCTCGGTTGCGAGGTCATCGACTGCCTGCTCGTCCACCGCGGTGGCGAAGCGACGGTACAACGAGAGCCGCAGCCCGATGTCATCAATGTACTCCTCGGGCAGGTAGTGCTCGAGCTCGATCGAGAGCTCGGGGTCCACTTCCTGCTCGACGTGCTCGCCCTTGAGCTCCGAAACCGCCTCGTTGAGCATCTGCACGAACATGTCGAAGCCGACGAGTGACGCATTGCCGCTTTGCTCAGACCCGAGGAGGTTGCCGGCGCCTCGAAGCTCCATGTCGAGCGTTGCGACGCGAAAGCCCGCGCCCAGCCCCGAAAAACGCTCGAGCGCTTCCATGCGCACCCGGGACTCCTCGGACATTTGGCTGGGTGGAGGCGTGATGAGGTAGCAATACGCGCGCTGGTCCGAGCGTCCTACTCGTCCTCGCAACTGATAGAGCTGCGCCAGCCCCAAGGCATCCGCTCGATCGACCAAAATCGTGTTGGCTCTTGGGATGTCGAGGCCGCTTTCGACGATCGCCGTCGAGCACAGAACGTCGTACGCGCCCTCGACGAAGTCGGTCATCGCTTGATCGAGAAGCGCAGGCTTCATCTGGCCGTGCGCCACCGCGATCCTGGCGTTCGGAAGGAGGTCCTGCAGGCGTTGGGCCCGCTCGTACAGGCCTTCGATGCGGTTGTAGACGAAGAACACCTGCCCTCCGCGGCT